>JABMOP010000277.1 GCA_013204125.1 Rhodospirillales bacterium
ACCGATACCCGCTCGGTGTCTCGGCCAAGATTGCGGGCGATGATGACCGGTGTTGCCGGCGGGCGGTGTTCGAGGATGCGCTCTTTGGCCGTCTCAAATTGCGTGCGCCGGCGTTTCGAAACCGGATTATAAAGGGCAATCACGAAATCTCCGGCCGCCGCAGCGCTCAAGCGTTTTTCGATCACTTCCCACGGGGTCATGAGATCGGATAGGGAAATGGTGCAAAAATCATGGCCGAGGGGCGCGCCGATCCGCGCCGCCGCCGCTTGCAGCGCTGATATGCCGGGCACCATCGCGACTGCAAGCCGCCGCCAGGGATGATCGTCGCCCGCATGATCAATCAACTCGAACACCAAGCTGCCCATGGCGTAGATGCCTGCATCGCCGCTGGAAATAAGCGCCACACATTTGCCTGCCGCTGCCAGGTCCAAGGCATGGGCAACCCGTTCGGTTTCTTCGCCCAAGGGATAATCGTGGCGCGTCTTGCCGTCGGCCAATCCGCCCAATAGATCAAGATAGAGACTGTAGCCGACCAGATCGGTGGCTTCGGCAACGGCCGAAGTCGCGTCCGGCGCGCGCCAGCCGGTGTATCCCGGCCCGATGCCGACAATGGTTAGCCGCCCGCAAGCGCGCCCCATATCGTGGGCATCCAGTATTATGGGTGCTTGGGCGATGGCGCAGGTGGCACGTTTGCTCTTTGCTTTCGGCACTACCAAAGAGCCTTCGCCGCCAACACCTGCCAGCGCCGCGGCTTCGGCGACGCTATGACAGCCGACCGCCTTGAAGACGATTTCCGAAGGTTCGGCAACGCGGGGAGTTTCGGCTTCCAACGCGGCCTTGGTGAACAGGCGCAAGGGAACTTCCAATGTGGCGGCAGCTTCCAAAATAGCGGTTTCGTTTTCTTTCAGATCAAGACTGGCAATTGCGGCGATTGATGCTTTGGAAATATTTGCAGCGGCCAAGGTGGCTTCGATTAGCTCCATCACCTCGCCTGCATCGACATTACGCTCGGCGCCGATGCCAATCACCACCGTTTGCGGATGGAGGGCAAAGCCGTCCGGGGCTGGAGCCTCGGTCAGACTCAGCACATGTTCGGCTCCGTCTTCGGTTTTCAATTCATCCAGCGCCAGCCAAGTCTTGTCTATAGTGTCGGCGGTATCGTCTTTGATTTGGATGGCGTCCCCGGCCAGCAGCGCCGCCATGATGTCTTTTGCGGCATCTGGATTGGAGACGCGCCAGCCCCTTACCGGCTCGTCCAGCGCAAATCCGAAACGTCCATCGCCGGCGGTGGTGATGGCGGGCGCGACGCCCAATTCATTTGCCAATAGGGCAGCGAGTTTGTTGGCGCCGTTATGGCCGCCGAGCAGAGGCACCACGCTTTGCCCGGCCTCGCCAATTGCGACGACGGCGGCTTCCGAGTGCTTATCGACGGCAAGATCGCCAAGGGCGCGTATGATAATGCCGGTGGACATGATGGCGATAACCGGCCGTTCCTGGCTGTAAAGCTCGCGTATATGAGGCTGTACGCGGGCGAACGGCACGTCCGCATCACTGACGCGCTTGGCAAAGCCATGCAGTTCCGCGCCGGGCACGACAGCCATCAGCCGGCGCGCCAATTGGGCGCCGGTGTTGTTCAGTGCGACAAATACCGGGTTCTTACTCACAATTTCAGATATCGCCGTTTTTCCTTAGGATTATCAAGGAAAAATAAGGGGCGGTTTTGCCCGTCAGTTCGCTTAAATTTTCAATCCGCTGGTTTTCCATGGTTGCCCGTTCGATATAGCGGGCCTTTCCCGCCAGCCCGGCATCTTCCAAAACCCGTTTCACTTTGTCCAAATGGCGACCGATTTTGATGATCACCGCTGTATCTGCGGTGGCCAATTTCTGGGCAATGATATCTTCGTCCAATGTCGCCGGAATGATCGAAACCACCTCGTCTCGGCTCGCCAACGGCAACCTGAGTTCCGCCGCCCCGGCGTTAAGAGAGCTTATGCCGGGCACCACGCCGACATTCCAGCGTTCCGATAGCCGGGCGAACAAATACATGAAGGAGCCAAAGAAAAAAGGATCACCTTCGCACAAAACAGCAACGGTTTTTCCGGCTTCAGCGCAGGCGGAAATTTCGGCGGCGGCTTTGTCGTAAACATCTTGCGCCGGAAAGCGTTCGGTCACCATCGGCGTTGAAATGACAATTTCTTCGGCGTCTGCTGGAATATGCGGGGCGGCGATGGCGCGCACCAGACTGTCTGATCCGGTAGGCGCGGGATAGGCGACCACATCGACCCTGGCTAATATTTTGTGTGCTTTTAATGTTATCAGGTCCGGGTCGCCCGGGCCGATCCCCAACCCCCAAATCAGGGGGGCCGCCGTCTTATCATTCATTCTTGATGGCCCTTAATTGGGTGACCGGTTTCATCGGCTCCCAGCCGTTAAATTGGCCCAGCTTGCCGCTACGCGATATCTCGAAGCGGACCAGTTCGCCGTCGCATTTTTCGGTCCAATCCATCAATACATGCTCGCCTTCGAAGGTGACGCTATTTGCGACCAGCCGCCCGCCCGGTTTAAGCGCATTCCAACATTTTTCGATAATTTCCGGTGTCGACAACCCGCCGCCGATAAATACCGCATCCGGTGCGGCCAGGGTGTCCAGCGCCGCCGCCGCTTCTGCGACGACGATTTGAAGATCGGGAACGCCCAATGACATTGCGTTGTCTCTGATATTTGCCGCGCGTGCGGCATTCCGTTCAACAGCAATGGCCGCCGCGCGTGGGCAGCTTCGCATCCATTCGATGGCGATCGATCCGGACCCGGCGCCGATATCCCATAATGTCTGACCTGGAAACGGCGCCAAAGCGGCGATGCTGGCGGAACGAATTTCGCGCTTGGTCAGTTGGCCGTCATGGGTGAACGCATCGTCGGGGAGGCCCGGAACCGAAGATAAGGGAACATAGTCGCCATCGGCCACGCAATGAACCGCAATGGTGTTGAGATCGGCGACCGGACGCTTGCCCCATGCGCGGGCCTTGGTGGTGATGATTTCTTCAAGCGGGCCGGACATATGAGTGAGGACGTTTAATTCGCTGTCGCCAAATCCGGTATCGGTCAGGATGCGGCCGATTTCATAAGGTGTCTCGCCGTCGTTGGAGAGGATAATCAGCCGCGCATCCGGGTTCAAAAAATATCGCACCCGGTCGATGGAACGGCCATGCACGGTCAGACACTCGACATCGGCAAGCGCCCAACCGAGGCGGCTGGCGGCAAGGGAAAAAGCCGAAGGCGCCGGGATAATGCACAACTCGCCGGGGTCCATCGAACGGCTGAGGGTTGCGCCGATGCCGTACCACATGGGATTTCCGGTGGCGAGCACGGCGACCGATTGACCACGCCGTTCAATGATTTCTTCGATGGTCGAGGCGAGCGGTTTTTTCCATTCGATGCGCGGCCGTCCGTCTTCGGCGACCATGCCAAGATGGCGGCTGCCGCCGACCAATACATCGGCGCCGTCCAAAGCCGTGCGGGCGATGGAATTTAGCCCGTCGATGCCGTCGTCGCCGATACCGATGACTGTCAACCAGGGGGGCATCATTGCGCGCCCCCATCGTCGTTGCCGGGTAGGATCACCGAATTAAGTGCCGCCGATGCGAGGGCGCTACCACCGCGCCTGCCTTTGACGGTCATGAACGGCACGCCCAATTCAGCTTCGATCAAGGCTTGTTTGCTTTCTGCAGCGCCAACGAAACCAACCGGAAAAGCGAATATGGCCGCCGGGCGCGGCCCGCCGCCCTCGATCAATTCGATCAACCGGAATAACGCCGTCGGTGCGTTGCCGATGGCGACGATGGCGCCGGCCAACTGCGCGCCCCAAAGATCAAGCGCCGCCGCCGAGCGTGTGGTCTTCAATGTGCGCGCCAATTCCGGCGTCGCTGGATCGCGTAAAGTGCACAGCACTTCAGTTTTGCTGGTTATCTTCGATGTCATGATGCCGGCTTCGACCATTTGGGCATCGACGAAGATCGCAGCGCCTTGGCCGATGGCATCCCGGGCGGCGCTTGGCGCATCGCCCGACCAGGCCAAATCATCCACCAGATCGGGCATGCCGCAGGCATGGACCAAGCGGAGCACGGTGGTATGTAATTCCGCCGGCAGGCGTGCCAGATCCGTTTCGCGCCGGATGGCAGCGAAGGATTCAGCGTAAATTTCGTCCGGATTTTTGAGGTATCCCATCAACCCGCCGCCCTATTCCGCCGCTTCCGGGTTGCGCTTGCCCGGCCCATGCGGGTGGTCTGGATGCGGATGCGCGGCATGGCTATGGCCATCCTCGTGGCTGTGATCATGGCCGCTATCGCCGGTGCCGATGCCTTCGACGTGGTGGTGGTGGCTCATTTGCGGCAGGCCTTGATGATCTTCGAAACCGACCACTTGTTCCCGGTATTTGCAAAGCTGGCAGTTCATGGCGTTGTCGCCGGTTTGAATGCCTTTCACCCGTTCTTCGAAGGTGTCGATAACTTTCGGATGATCGTTGAGATAGCCGGCTTTAAGGAATTCGATATCGGGAAATTTTTCCGCCACTTGATCGGTGACGTCGTAGATGCGTTTCACCAGTACGCCGGTAAACAGGAAATAGGGGAATACAATAATGCGCCGGTAGCCAAGCCTGGCCGCATGTTCCAACCCGGGCGCCACCAGCGGGAAGGTCACACCGGAATAGCACACTTCGCCCCAGCCAACACCGATGCCTTCCCACAACATGCGGCAAAATTTCGAGATAATGCCATTGGCATCCGCGTCCGACGTGCCGCGCCCGACCAC
>JABMOP010000278.1 GCA_013204125.1 Rhodospirillales bacterium
CAAGTTAGCCAAGCATCGCGGGTATGCCGATAAGCACACCATTCTTACGCTGGTTGAGCGCGGCGGGATAGCACGGTCCTTTCATGTGGCTAACGCCAAAGTAAGAACCGTCCGCCCTATCGTCGTTCAAAACATTTCCCGCGAAAGCCGATTGAACACCGACGAAGCAATGGTCTATCGCAATATTGGTCGTGAGTTCAAAGGCGGCCACGGCCATGTAAACCACAGTGTCCACCAGTGGGCCAAAGGCACCGACAATACGAACACCATCGAAGGCTTTTTTTCGATCTTCAAACGCGGCATGAAAGGCATCTACCAGCATTGCGGCGAACAACATTTACACCGCTATCTGGCGGAGTTTGATTTCCGCTACAACAACCGTACAGCCCTTGGCGTATCAGACGCGGAACGTATGGCAACTGCCCTTAAGGGCATATCAGGTAAGCGTTTAACTTATCGGCGGCCTGATAACGGGGCGTACCAGCAAGCCTAAATTGACTCGCGCTCAATTTCGCGCGGTGGTAGCGTCGATCCTCAAACAACAACGGGAGGATTGATGATGGGTGACATGGGTTCAGTCGGGAGCCTTTTGGCATCCCTCCAATCGGTCACAGAAATCACGAAGGGCATAATATCGCTTCGCGATACTGCTATGATTCAGACGAAAGTTGCGGAATTGAACGCTGTAGTCCTTTCCGCCCAACAAAGCGCCCTCGCGTCCCAAGCGGAGCAAGCGGCGATGTCGAGACGCATAGACGCACTTGAAAAACAAATTGCTGAAATGGAAGCATGGGCCGCAGAAAAGGAGCGGTATCAATTGACCGATTTCGGTGGTGGCACGTTCGCTTACACCCTGAAGCCAGACATGGAGAGCGGCGAACCAGCGCATCGCATTTGCACAAATTGTTTCCAAAACAGCCAGAAATCGATCCTTCAATCTAGTGGTCAAAATCATTACTCCCAAGACACATATGATTGTCCGGCCTGCAAAACCCATTTTAATTTTGGAAATAGAAACGACCCGCCAGCATTAATGGCGGCTTCGTCATATGACCCGCTAGAACCTTAAAATTGACCTAGCCACTTGGTGTTTCTTCCGTTGGCTCCGAATCCTTAGCGGGCTTATGCGGTTTCGGGGGCGTCTTGAGAAGGTTCTTTACAGTCTCCTCAAATTCTTTGTCTTGTTTTTGATCTTTAGGTTTTTCTGCCATGCCTCAACCACTATCAAAAGTTCTGCGCGGAACGGTATTGACCGCCGAAGATATTAGTCCATTCGAACTATATAAGCGACCTGAATTGGTGCTTAAAATTATGCAAGTTATAAGCATTTGGGCATTTACCGAGAAGCAGCACGTTTCATTAGCGGCAAAATTTTTGAATTCCGATTTTGAAGTGGTTTTCGATATGTTGAATGCCCTGGTCAGTGTTGAGGGGCGCCGTGCAGCTATAATTGCAGCAGCAAAATCAGCGCTAAATGATGATGATTTTAATCTATATGAAGCGACCATGAGAACAATGAAGGCGTCACGCGATAGACGCAATGATTATGCCCATCATATTTGGACAGTAACTGATCATTTACCCGACGCCCTCTTGTTAATTGATCCCAAATACCTCGTACAACATGATGCCGAATTAGAGCGTGCCTACTTGGAAATTGACCAAACCACATTTGAGGAAGGCGATAAAATATCACTACCCGGAGTAGACCACTCAAAAATCATGGTTTATCGGGAACCAGATTTCCGTAAGGATCTTGGGGATGCCCGCTTGGCCTCTCTTGACATGCTTATATTAGAGGTTGCTCTTTCGAGTCGCCCTTCAAGCGATCAAGCACGTTCCGAGCTATTGTCCTCCCCTCGTATTCAACAAGCCCTTCAACGGAAGTCCAACGGAAATAGCTAATAATTTCCGCCTCAATCTCCTTGAGCAGTTCAGATTCTTTGATCGTAATATCAGCACCGGCCTGTCCTGCCGATTCTACCACATTATGCTTTCTCATGTATATAAACGCCGATAATATGGAAATATAATCCAAATCCAGCACAAGGTCAATCTATTTCAGCTTCACAGCCGCCGCTATCGGTCGGGCGGATTTTGTGTTTAAATCGGGTGTGCCGGGACTGGCGCGTTTGGAGGGAGTTTCATCGAAGGAAAGGGAGCGCCGCATGTTGTGGGTAATGATGGTGATCGGCCTGTTCGTAGCCGGGGCCATATTCTACGCCGTCTGGAAGCTGGTTAGCTCGCTCAAAGATGAGGGGCCGTAAGATCCGAACGGCGCCGGCTTTTTCAAAAAAATGGTAGGCGCGGAAGGTTTCGAACCTTCGACCTATCGCTTAAAAGGCGATTGCTCTACCCCTGAGCTACGCGCCCATTTTTTTGGATTTGCGCCCCACGCGGGCGGCGTTTTGATTGCGGCGCACCATACTTAGGCACATGCGCCCGGTCAATCGGCTATTTCCCGAATTTCCCCAAAAGTTGACCCCGCACCCTGGGCGAGACGAATTGTCCGATATCGCCGCCAAGTTCGCAAATTCCTTTAACCAAGCGCGAGGATATGAACTGGTGCGATTCAGAGGCCATCAAAAACACCGTTTCCACATCCGGGTTCAAGCGCGCGTTCATGCCGGTCATTTGAAATTCGTAGTCAAAATCGGTGACCGCGCGCAAACCCCGAACCACTAAAACGGCCCCGGATTTCACCGCAAAATCGACCAACAAGCCTTCGAATGCGCGAACTTCGAGTGTCGCTCCTCCCGTGCTTAAATCAGCGATTTCGGCTTCGACCATCGCCGTCCGTTCGCCCAAATCAAACAGCGGCCCTTTACCCGCATTGACGGCTACGCCGATAACAAGATGGTCAACCACGCGCCGGGCGCGGGTGATGATATCCATGTGACCGTTGGTTACCGGATCGAATGTGCCTGCATATACGCCGGTGATGCCGCTCATTTTTCGTCCTCCGCCGCGTCGTCATTAGGGGATTCTTCGGCGATTTCTTCCACCGGTGAGGCCTCGGCGGTTTCCGGGGGCTGCTCCCCGTCACCGATTTCGGCGGCTTCGGCTATTTCGCCCTCGGCGCCCTCGGTGCCTTCGTCCACATCGCGAAGGCGGGTCACCGAAACAACCCGTTCGTCTTCGGCAACCCGGAACAAGGTCACGCCGCGTGCGGTGCGCCCGGTGAAGCTGATACCGTTCACCGGCATCCGGATCAATTGGCCGCCATTGGAGACCATCACCATTTGATCGGTTTCGATCGCCGGTAAGGTGGCGACAACGCGGGTGCGTTCGGCTTTGCCGCGTTTCAAATCGATGGCGTCGATGCCTTTGCCGCCGCGCTTGGATATACGGTAATCAAAGGACGACGACCGTTTGCCGAAGCCATCTTCGGTCACCGTCAATATGAATTGTTCCTCTGCCGCCATATTTTGATAGACCGGATCATCAAGCCGTGCAGCCGCCGCCTGATCGCGCGCCTGATCTTCGTCCCGGCCCGTGTAATCGCCGCCGACGAGCCGGCGCCTGGCGTTCACCGATTTCAAATATTCGTCGCGCAGTTCGACTTCGGTTTCGATATGGCTGAGTCCTGCCATGAAGATGACTTCGTCACCGCCGGAAAGGCGGATGCCGCGCACACCGGTCGAGGTGCGGCCTGAAAAGACGCGGACATCGGTCACCGGGAACCGCACGCATTTACCATCCCGCGTCGCCAGAAAAACATCTTCGTTTTCCGAGAACGTCCTGACCCGGATCAAGCGGTCGCCAACGTTTTCATTTTCGAATTTCATGGCGATTTTACCGTTGGCCATGACATTGGTGAAATCGCTTAGCCGGTTTCGCCGAACGCCGCCGGACGCGGTTGCGAATATTGCGAACAAATCGGCCCATGTGGTTTCGTCTTCGGGCAACGGCATGACCGTGGTGATGGTTTCGTCTTCGCCCAAGGGCAACAGATTAACCATCGCCTTACCGCGGGATTGCGGCGAGCCGACCGGGAGTTTGTAAACTTTGAGCTTGTACGCCATTCCGGTAGAGGAAAAGAACAAAAGCGGCTGCAGTGTGCTGGCAACGAACACACTGGCGACAAAATCCTCATCGCGGGTGGCCATGCCGGAACGTCCTTTGCCGCCCCTGGCTTGCGCCCGGTAGGCGGTCACCGGCACGCGTTTGATGTAGCCGGCATTCGACACCGTCACCACCATATCTTCGACTTGGATCAGATCTTCGATATCGTGTTCGAATTCGCCTTCTTCGATGGCGGTGCGCCGGTCATTGGCAAATTGATCGCGCATTTCCACCAGTTCGGCGCGTAAAATTTCGAACAAGCGTTCCTTGGAAGACAGAATTTTCAGATATTCTTTTATGTTTTCGCAAAGCTCTTTCAGATCTTCGGCGATTTTACCGCGTTCCAAACCGGTCAAGCGGTGCAGGCGTAAATCCAGGATGGCTTTCGCCTGTTCTTCGGAAAGCTGGTACGCGCCATCGATAACTTTGTGGGACGGATCGTCGATCAAGGCGATCAACGGCACGATATCACCGACCGGCCAGGGCTTGGCCATCAGTTTTTCGCGGGCATCGACGGCGTCTTTCGCGCCCCGGATCAAGGCGATCACCGGATCGAGATTTTCCACAGCAACCGCCAACCCGGCCAAAATATGCGCGCGTTCTCGGGCTTTTCTTAGCTCGAACGCAGTGCGGCGGGTGATAACTTCTTCGCGGAATTCGATGAAGGCGACAAGTATCTGTTTCAGGTTTAACTGTTCCGGCCGGCCGCCGATGAGCGCCAGCATATTGACGCCGAAGCTGGTTTGCAGGGGCGAAAAACGATAAAGCTGGTTTAAGACAACTTCGGCCATGGTGTCGCGCTTGACCTCGACCACAACGCGCACCCCGTCGCGATCAGATTCGTCGCGGAGGTCCGATATGCCTTCGATTTTCTTGTCGCGCACCGCCGCGGCGATAATTTCGACCATGCGCGCTTTATTTATCTGATAGGGAACTTCGGTAATGATGATGGCTTCTCGGTCTTTGCCGAAGCTTTCGATCTTTGCGCGCCCACGGATGGCGACCGAGCCGCGCCCGGTATGAAACGCCGAGCGAATGCCTTGGCGTCCAAGAATAATTCCGCCGGTTGGGAAATCGGGACCTTTAACATAGCTTTCCATCAATTCATCGATGGTCAATTCCGGATTATCGATGAGGGCGCAACAGGCATCGATGACTTCGCCCAGATTATGGGGCGGAATATTGGTCGCCATGCCGACGGCGATGCCGCCCGCACCATTGACCAGCAAATTCGGGAACTGGGCCGGCAGAACCTTGGGTTCGCGCTGCGAATCGTCGTAATTGGATTGAAAATCGACCGTGTCTTTGTCGATATCTTCGATCAGCGAATGGGCCGACCGGGCAAGGCGGGCTTCGGTATAGCGCATGGCGGCAGCG
>JABMOP010000279.1 GCA_013204125.1 Rhodospirillales bacterium
CCTATGATCCAAAAGGCGGCGGCGTCGAACACGGCGCACGCATTTTCGCCCAATCCACCTGCCACCACGCGCCGGAAATCTACGGCGGCATCGAAGAGGCGGTCGCGGGCGAGCTGTTAAAGAAATTTTTTAAAGAACGAAGATAGGGAGAACGGTTACCCCGCCGCTAAATCTTCGCCGTCTAATACCCGCCGGACCAGGGTCAATGTTTCCTCAACCCCGTAAAGGGCGATGAAGGAGCCCATGCGGGGGCCGGTGGATTGACCCAAAAGCGTCTCATAGAGAACCCGGAACCAGGATTTCAGATCTTCTTCGTAATGACGTTTGCCGACCTCATAAACTTCGGTTTGGATATCTTCAGCGCTGGCCCCGGTTGCCAGGGCCGATAAGGTTTTATGCAAATCTTCAAGCGCCGCACGTTCCGCTTCATCGGGGGCGCGGTAGATTTTGCTCGGTTTGACGAAATCTTTGAAATAACTAACCGCGTACTCGGTCAGCCGGTTAAGTGTCGGCGCGTTTTCAGGTGTGGCATCCGGGCGATAGCGGGAAATGAAATGCCAGAGCACCGAAGTGTCTTCGGTATTACAAACCCCGGCGAGGTTCAAAAGGATATTGTAGGAAAGATGCGCATCCTCGTGCGGCGGCTTCCCCGAATGAATATGCCATGCGGGGCTTTCCAATTGCTTCTGTTGATCCAATTCCGGGAACTTGGCCAAATGCTGGAGATAGTCATCGACATTGCGCGGGATGACGTCAAAGAACAGCCGCTTTGCCTGGGTTGGCTTCTGGTACATGAACTGGGTCAAGGATTCCGGCGGCGCGTATTTGAGCCATTCTTCCATGGTCAGGCCGTTGCCGCGCGATTTGGATATTTTCTCGCCGTTTTCATCCAGGAACAATTCGTAAGTGAACCCCGCTGGCGGCTTACCACCAAGCAGACGTGCAATCTTGGATGACAAACGCACGGAATCGATTAAATCCTTGCCCGACATTTCATAATCAACGCCAAGGGCAACCCAGCGCATGGCCCAATCGGCCTTCCATTGCATCTTGCACTGACCGCCGGTGACCGGCACTTCAACTTTTTTGCCGCTTTCATCTTCGTAAGTAATCGTTCCCGCAGCGGTATCGGTGTCAATGATCGGCACCTGGAGAACAACCCCTGTGTCGGGGCAAATCGGCAAAAACGGGCTATAGGTCTTGCGCCTCTCTTCGCCCAAGGTCGGTAAAATGACACCGCGCACCTTTTCAATATTGGCCAGCATCGCCAGCAGTGCTTCATCGAATCGGCCGGATTTATAAGTCTCGGTCGCACTTTTAAATTCGTAATCAAAGCCGAATTCATCTAAAAACGCCTGCAGCCGGGCATTGTTGTGGGCACCGAAACTGTCATGGGTTTCGAACGGATCGGGCACCGAGGTCAACGGTTTGCCCAGATGCTGTTCCAGCATTTCCTTATTTGGAACGTTATCGGGCACCTTGCGAAGCCCATCCATATCATCGGAAAAAGCAATCAGGCGGGTTGGCATACCGGTCAAAGCGGTAAAGGCGTGGCGCACCATGGTTGTCCGCGCAACTTCGCCGAAGGTGCCGATATGCGGGAGGCCGGACGGCCCGTAACCGGTTTCAAACAATACGTGGCCGGCGTCGGGCAATTTGCCGCCAAGCCGTTTTTCCAATTGGCGGGCTTCGGCAAACGGCCAGGCGTTCGCTTGGGCAGCTATTTCACGGAATTGGGGATCGATCGCGGGCATGGCCGTGGCGCCTCGTTGAAAATTAAATTACTGAAAGAAATTTGGATCAAGGCTGGAACCTAAGTACCCGCATCATTTCCGTCAACACCGGGATGGCGCAGCGCCTATTTCAAACGCAAAACGGACCGGCAATTGGCCGGTCCGTTGTAAATTGTTGCGGTTGAAGGAGCTACCTGACTTTAATTCGGCCAGCCCGGCGCGTGTTTTTGAAACCCGAGCCAACACCGCATCTGACACCATCGCTGAGGGCTTTTGGATTGGGACCCATTGCCTGGACCCCATTCAACGGGCTATATCTCTGGGCGCGTGCAAACCGCTGCGAATAATTGCTTTTTCTCAGTTGAACGCCTACTTGGCGACCGGAACCCATGCTAATCACTATTTCCTTGGGCTTGCCGAGACGGCTTTTGCCGGGGAGGCGCGAACGCTGGGAACGGTAAGCCTGCACAGACTGAAGACCCGCGCCGGTAACGAAAGCCGGAGCCTCCTCAGCGCGAGACGCCTGCGCGGATTTCCGATAAGAACGAGATATAACTTGGCCGAGATTCCGATCTGAAATTAGACCAATTGCCTTCATTTCATCAAACACCCGGCCCCATCCGTCGCCAGCGCTCTTAACGAAGGCAATACGTTCCAAACTCCAGGAGCGGGAATTTTCGCCTGTGGATTGCGCATCAAACAACGCTTGGGCAATTTTTCGACTGCCGTTCGACAAATTCTCGAAATATTGAGTTTCAATCGGCACACCGGTCGCGTTCTCGGGCAAATCAGATTCGGCACGTGCATCTTGGACACCCAAAGCCATGATCAACGAGATCAATATTGAGAAGACTATATATTTTGCCGTTTGCATCATAATTTTCCGGTTTTCTACCTGTTACCTCTCAGGATAAGCGGCAACGAACTCCGCCTCGACTGTCTCAGCCGTCTGGATGATGATTTCCGTCGAAGTCGCATTGTCTTTAAAAAATATTTGACCCTCTCTGGCAACCACACGCATGCGGGTGGTTCTACGGGTCAGCGGTTCCAATTCAATATCGATATTCCGGCCGATGGCCTTAGCCTTAATTTCCCATCCCGACCGTACTTCTTTGATATCGACGACATCTATATCCATTCGTGCCAGGGACTTGAGGGTCGCCCGGCGCATATCTTCAACCGGTATGGTGAAGGTTTTGTATGTGATGCCGCTCAATGTGTGGTCGACGCCGACACCACTGGCAACGCCGGCGGCCGTCAAGGCCGCCGCTGCACAACCTTGGAGCACCAGGAATGTCGCTGCAATTAATGCTAATTTAAATTTGGTCATGTCTTCTCCGGCGGTAAGTAAATAATGGCCTGATCACTAAATATTTATGTGATACTTAGCTAGCCCGGTTTCAACGTCAATATTATTTGTTTTACCAAAATTTAGTTCGAATTTTATCTATATTTGGATTTTCCGATTTTTTACTAGTATTCAGGCGCTTCAGACCAGCTTTAGAGCGGTTTATTTACTTGAATCACCCTTATAACCTGTCCTGACATGAAACTTATTTTTGCGCGGTTGTTATGGCGTCTCCGTAGTCCCGCCGATAATATGGTGTATGGACCGAACGATTTCTTCCCAAAATAATATCCAGATGCCGCATGCGCCGATCCTTATTACCGATCACCATGGGGCATTGATGTTGGAGCCCGATGGCACGTTTGAGGCTTTGGATCATAGATCGGCAGTGCAAAAAACGGCCGACCGACCGCCCATTCTGTGCCACGTAAAATCGGTCGCTCGCCACCTTGGCTGCAATCCGTTCCGCGCCTATGACCTGCTGGAATTATATGCCTTTGCCCGTCCGGCAGAATTTTGCGTTCCAACAGTGAGGGGCCTCGCCGATGCCTTGGGCCTGAACGCGCCGGTGGGCCAGGAAGATTTGGCGCTGACGCTTTTGCAGGCGGCGCGAAAGCTATTGGAAGAGTTAGCGGCAGCCAAGGAGCCGGCCGGCGCCATTGCCTGGTCTCTGGGCCACGCTGGGTGGCCATGGGCGGAATGTGCGCTTGCAGCGATCGACGGGGGCAGCCCGCCCAAGCGTCCAAACAATCCGATCGAGGGGTTAAAAGTTTGGACGCGGCTTAAAGAATGGTCTGAGAGCGCACCAATGCCCGCGCCGGGCCATGAGCCGGTGTCGGACGAAGAAGTGCTGGAACGGCTAACTATGATGCTCGGCAAAGGCGCCGAAGACCGGCCCCAGCAGAGCGAATATGCGGCAGCGGCGGCACATGCTTTTCAGCCCACAGACGCAGATGGCAGCCTGAAAAGCTGCATCGCCGAGGCCGGTACAGGTGTCGGCAAAACGCTCGGCTATATTGCGCCGGCAAGCGTTTGGGCCGACAAAAATGACGGTGCGGTTTGGGTCTCAACCTATACCAGGAACCTGCAAAGGCAGTTGGACACCGAATTGGATAGGCTCTACCCGGACAAGGCGGAAAAGGCCTTGCGCGTGGTCGTCCGCAAAGGCCGCGAAAATTACCTTTGCCTGCTCAACCTGGAAGAAGCCGTCAATACCAGCAAAGGGGCCGATTTAATCTCTCTCGGGCTAACCGCACGCTGGGCGGCGGCGAGTAGAGACGGCGATATGATCGGCGGCGACTTCCCGGCCTGGCTGGCCGACTTGATGGGCCGGCGGAGAACTGTCGAACTTACCGATACGCGAGGCGAATGTATTTATTCGGGCTGTGCGCATTACGGTAAATGTTTCATCGAAAAATCGGTCCGCCGCGCGCGGCGCGCACGTATTGTAATCGCCAATCACGCTTTGGTTTTGATCCACGCGGCCCTCGGCGGAGACGATACGCGCAACCCGGCGCGCTATGTCTTCGACGAGGGTCATCATCTTTTCGAAGCCGCCGATTCCGCGTTTTCGGCCCATCTGACAGGTCTCGAACTTGCCGAGCTTCGCCGCTGGCTAATCGGCGCGGAAACAGGGCGCTCCTCCCGCGCTAAGGGCCTCCGAGCCCGCGCTGAAGCCGTGCTCGGTGAAAGCGGCGCTGCGGCCGAATCGTTGGACGCGCTCTTGCGCGCCGCGCGCGGGCTTCCGGGACAAGGCTGGATGCAGCGTCTCGCCGACGGTGCGCCGCACGGTACAGCGGAAAGCTTTCTCCTGCTTGTGCGCGCCCAGGTCTATGCCCGCGATGAAAAAACGGCTTCGGCTTACGGCCTGGAATGTGAGGTATCGCCGGTCGTCGAGGGCTTACCCGAAGCCGCGCAAAATCTGGCCGGTCATTTGGAAGCCATCATTAAACCCGCACAAAATCTGGTTCAGGCGCTGCATCGCCGGCTTGATGATGAAGCGGACGAATTGGATACACCGACCAGATCGCGCATCGAAGCGGTTATGCGCAACTTAGAACGCCGGGCCATAGCCACGGTGGGCGCCTGGCGCGATATGCTGGCCGCCACAGCCGCCGAGACGCCGGAAAATTTTTCCGATTTTCTATCGGTTGAACGGATCGAGGGGCGGGATATTGATATCGGCATGCACCGCCATTGGAAAGACCCGATGATCCCCTTCGCCGAACAGGTCGGCGGCAGCGCGCAAGGCTTGCTGATTACTTCGGCAACGTTGCGCGATCAATCGGGCGGCGGTGATGCCGAAGCTTCGGGAAATTCACCGGGCGCCGCCTGGTCAAACGTCGCCTACCGGACTGGTGCCGATCATCTTCCGGGTAATCCGCATTATGTGCATGTGGACTCGCCCTTCGACTATCCCGCCCAGACCCGAGTATTTGTGGTGACGGATATTAAAAAGAACGATCTGGACCAACTTGCCGCCGCTTACCGCGAGCTTATGGTTGCTGCCGGAGGCGGCGCGCTTGGATTATTTACTTCGATCGCCCGCTTGCGCGGCGTTCATGAGCGCATCGCCGGCGCAGAAAAACTCGCCCATTTGAATTTATTTGCGCAGCATGTGGACGGATTGGATACCGGCACCTTAGTTGATATTTTCCGCGCCGAAGAAGACGCCTGCCTTCTGGGGACCGACGCAGTCCGCGACGGAGTTGATGTGCCGGGCCGTGCTTTACGCTTGATCGTGTTCGACCGCGTACCCTGGCCACGACCGACGCTATTGCACAAAGCCCGCAAAGCAGAATTTCAAGGCGGCAATTACGACGACTTGATTACACGGTTGCGGCTCAAACAGGCTTATGGGCGGCTGGTAAGAAAGGCCGACGACCGTGGCGTATTCACGCTTTTGGACCGGGCAACGCCATCCAGGCTGCTGACCGCTTTTCCAGATGGCGTGGAAGTACAGCGCTGCGGATTGATGGACGCCATCGAAGGAACGCGGAATTTCCTGGAACGAAGCTAATAATTCGACTAGGACATTGAATTAATGAACTTCTTGAGCAGCACATTATTTGCCAATGCCCATTGATATCTGTTTCATCCGACCGTCGATAATTGTCCCGGCGAAGAATATTACGACCATATTCACACCGCCCTTGGGATTGGCCTATGTCGCCGGCGCCGTGCGCGAAGCCGGGTTTGGCGTACAATTGATCGATGGCGTCGGCGAATCCTTGGATACGCGGCATCCGGCGCCCAACAATTGTTATTTTTATGGGCTATCACAGGATCAAATTGTCGAACGCATTGATCCGGATGCGAAGGTCATCGGCGTGGCATTCGGATTTTCGTTTGATTGGCCGGCCTGCCGCGATTTGGTCACTGCGATCCGTGCCAGATACCCAGATAAGCTTTTGATCGGCGGCGGCGAACACATTACTGCGCTGCCCGAACAAAGCCTCCAGGAAAGCAGCCTTGATCTATGTGTCCTCGGTGAAGGCGAAGAAACGACTATCGAGGTTACCGCCGCCTATCTGGCCGGCAGGTTAGATACTAAATCGGTCGCCGGCATCGCTTTTCGAAATGATGAAGGCGGGATTACGGTCAACCAGCGGCGCGAACGCAGGCGCGACATCGATGGGATTCCATGGCCGGCTTGGGATTTGTTACCGATTGAGAATTATTTAGAACGCGGAGATGGCTTTGGCGTCAATAGGGGCCGCTGTCTGCCGGTCATGGCATCGCGCGGCTGCCCCTATCAATGCACTTTTTGCTCCAACCCGCAAATGTGGACAACCCGTTGGATCGCCCGCGACGCCGATTTATTGTTGGATGAAATGCAGGCCTATCAGGAGCGCTACAAGATAGATAATTTCGATTTCTACGACCTGACAGCCATTGTCAAAAAATCCTGGATCTTAGAATTTTGCCGGAAAATTGAAGAACGAGGGATGTCCTTCACATGGCAATTACCCAGCGGCACCCGGTCCGAAGCGATCGACGGAGAAGTCGCCGCGCTCCTATATAAATCTGGCTGCCGTAATATGTCCTATTCACCGGAAAGCGGATCGCCAACGGTCCTCAAGCGCATTAAAAAGAAAATCAGCACAGATTCGGTCATCCAGTCCATCCGTGCCGGATTCAAAGAAGGCATGAACATCAAATGCAATATTATCTTCGGATTTCCCGGCGAGACGATGAAAGAGATTATGCAGTCCTACCGCTTTATCATCCGTATGGGGATGGCCGGGGCGTTTGATATCAGCGTCTGGGCCTTTTCCCCCTATCCCGGATCAGAATTATTCAACGAGATCGCCAAAAAACAAAATTTCACCCTTGATGACGCTTATTTCGATAGCCTTCGGTCCTACGCCGACCCGTCTATGACGGTATCTTACTCAGAGCATATTTCTAACGAGCGGCTGAAGACACTCCGTACCATCGGCACGATACTATTTTACCTGGCAGCCTGGATCAGGCGTCCCTACCGGCCGTTTTTATCAATCTATAATGTAATGCGTGGTCGCCAAGAATCGCGCAGCGAAATGGGATTGTTAAACATATTGAGAAGAAAACGGATTGCGACCGAAACCGCCGGATAGCCAAAACCCATCACATCGGATGATTGTCCGGCTTGGGCCAGCTTTTCAATGACTTCCAGCCATTCACGGTGCGTTTAAAAATATAAGACCGGCGAGGATCAATGACCTGCCCGAGCGCCTCGCCCAACCCGTCACTATCGGAATGCACCAACAGAAATTCGTCGACTTTCACACTATTTATAAATTCTCTGATTGAGGCAGGCGTCGGGCGATGCAAAAATGACAGCCAGGGTGCTTCATATCGATCAAGGTGAAAACGGGTAATGACCGCTGACTCGCCTGACCCCCCAGGATCCATCACGTACAGGCTGCCGGTCACCAATCCCTCTTTTTTTAAGTCTTTGGCAACAGCAATAATATGTGGCTTGGGTGGCTCCAGATCGAACCTCAGCTTCGGCGCAAACAAGACCGGCAATGCCAGGACCAATACCAACGAGGCGCGGCGCGCCCAGATAAATTCGCCGTCAAACCCCAAATACCGTTTCCACAGGAATACCAGCCCCAAGAGAATGCAAATGACGCCGAGCGCGCCAATTTGAATATTATAGCGCCAGAAGGACACAACCGTCAGCGCATCGTGAAGGCTAAAATAAGCCACATAAGTAAGCAGCAAAACCGCGTTGTATCCGACGAACACGGCGGCGCATAGCAAAACCAGGCGATCAATTCCGCCGCGCATACGTACCAACCCGATGATCGCCGCCACCGAGGCAATAATCATAACGCCAAAGAAACCGATTTTTTTGCCGACGACCACCAGCATTTGGGAAAGTATTTGGGGGATGGCATTAATGTTCCACGTATCGAAGGGCATAAATTTTGCTTCGCCGCCCGGTACGCCTGCAAGTTCCGCGCCCACATAGAGACGCCAAGCGACGTAGATAACCAGTGCCGGTATTACGGCCAACGGCAGATTGGCGGTAAATTTCTTGATCGGGACTTCCTGGTCGCGAATGGCGGCAACGACAAGTACCAGGACCAATATCAGGAACACGGCTAAATTAGTTTGGCGAAGATTTATGAGCAGCATAAGGACCAGAGACAAATGCCAAGCCGCAGCGGCTGGCGGCACCTTGTTTCGCCGGGCGAGGCTTTCCAGGAAATGATAACCAACCAGAACAGATAGACCGGTGATGACGGAGGTGCTGACACCGGAATAGGCAGTCAGCACGATTTTTTGCACGAATGTCGGATTAAGGGCTGTTGCAGCTAACGCCGCGACGGTAGCGGTTGTCCAGCTGATTGACTGGGCAAGCGGCCGACCGGCTATTTGCATTACGGTGCGCAGTACAAAAGGCGTGAACGTCAGCAAAAGGAGTAAATTCAGCGTACCGCCGATATTTAGAAGAAGCCCACCGGTGAAGCGCCCGCTCATATAAAAGAGTATGGGCCAACCATAGGGATAGGCGGACAACATGTGAGGCCCGATGTTTGGCTTTGCAGCATTCGGAAATCCATCTATCGCCAACAGATATTTGGGCGCCGGAAGCCAGTGGGAAAACTCGTCCCATTGGGATGGTTCCATTGCGCCGGCGATCAAGAATATCGGCAATGCCAGGACCAGAATACGCCACATCCCTGGGATGAACAGCGGCTGGCGGCGGCGAAAGCTGAGGATTATCCCGACAACCGCGCCGATAGTGGCAAGAATGAAAAGCGCAAAAAATGGCGCCCGGACGACCACGCCAACAAGGGTGAAAAGAGAGGAAACCACGGCCCAGCCAAATATGACATTTACTTCGGTCGGACCCTGCCGCCCAGCAACTAAAACCCCCAACCCGGCGAGCCCTACCCAAAGGGCCAACCCCACCGCCAGGGGCAATAACTGCGAGGGGCCGACAAAAATCAGACTGAGATATTCAAGCATCTACCATCACTTTGAGCCGCCGGTTTTCCAAAAGGATACACTCCCTTGCCGTCAATAACCGGGTTCGTAGAAAGGAGCAAGTTGCTGCGCCGCCAACGCCGGACGTCAAAAGGGCCGCACCTTGCGGCGCGGCCCTCTGATAGAACGTCAAACAATTAGCGGATGATTACATCATGCCGCCCATGCCGCCCATGCCACCCATATCGGGCATCGGCATAGCCGGTTTATTATCAGGCTTCTCTGCGACCATCGCTTCGGTCGTGATCAAAAGCCCGGCAATCGAGGCTGCGTCCTGAAGTGCGGTACGCACAACCTTGGTCGGATCAACGATACCGGCCTTGACCAAATCCTTATAGGTCTCGGTTTGAGCATCGAAGCCGAAGTTTTGATCCTTTTGTTCAAGGAGCTTGCCGGCGACGACGGCGCCATCGACGCCTGCGTTTTCAGCAATCTGACGCACCGGCGCCTGCAACGCACGGCGGACGATATTGACACCGACCTTTTGGTCGTTGTTTTCAACGGTAAGTTTATCGAGCGCACGCGTTGCATAAAGAAGCGCAACACCGCCGCCGGGGACAATGCCTTCTTCGACCGCAGCGCGGGTCGAGTTGAGCGCGTCTTCGACACGGTCTTTACGTTCTTTCACTTCAACCTCGGTCGCACCACCGATATTGAGAACGGCAACACCGCCGGCTAATTTAGCCAGACGTTCTTGCAGCTTCTCACGGTCGTAGTCCGAAGTTGTTTCTTCGACCTGCGCCCGGATTTGGTTGCAACGGCCTTCGATATCTTTCTTTTTGCCGGCGCCTTCAACGATGATGGTTTCTTCCTTGGTGATGGTGATGCGCTTGGCAGTCCCCATCATATCCAGAGTAACATTTTCCAGCTTGATGCCCAAATCTTCCGAGATGACCTGACAGGAAGGCAGGATCGCGATATCTTCGAGCATGGCTTTGCGGCGATCGCCAAAGCCAGGGGCTTTGACGGCAGCAACTTTAAGCCCACCGCGCAGTTTGTTGACCACCAAGGTCGCAAGGGCTTCGCCTTCGATATCCTCGGCAATGATCAGCAACGGACGGCTCGACTGAACCACAGCTTCGAGAACCGGCAGCATCGGCTGCAACGAGGACAGTTTCTTTTCGTGGATTAGAATATAGGGATTTTCGAGTTCGCAGATCATTTTTTCCGCGTTGGTTACGAAATAGGGCGACGTATACCCGCGGTCGAACTGCATGCCTTCGACAACTTCCAATTCGGAATCCAGGCTCTTGGCTTCTTCAACCGTGATGACGCCTTCGTTGCCCACTCTGGACATGGCTTCGGCGATCATTTTACCAATGGATAATTCGCCGTTGGCGGAAATGGTTCCGACTTGGCAAATTTCTTCCGAGGTGGATACTTTCTTCGAACGTTTGACGAGATCGGCAATCACCTTTTCAACCGCCAAATCGACACCGCGGCGAAGATCCATCGGGTTCATGCCGGCGGCAACCGCTTTGGCGCCTTCCTGCACAATGGATTGGGCCAGCACGGTCGCCGTGGTGGTGCCGTCACCGGCTTCTTCATTGGTCTTGGAAGCTACTTCGCGCACCATCTGAGCGCCCATGTTCTCGAACGGGTTCTCCAGCTCGACTTCCTTGGCAACGGTCACGCCGTCCTTGGTCACAGTCGGAGACCCGAACTTTTTGTCCAGAACCACGTTCCGGCCTTTCGGGCCGAGGGTGACCTTCACCGCGCTGCTGAGCTTCTCGACGCCCTGCAGGATGGCTTGGCGTCCCTGCGTGTCAAACGCTAGCTGTTTGGCTGCCATAGAATCCTCTCTCCTGTTCGTATCCAAAACTCGAGCGAGCCGACTCCAGTACGGCGTGCCGCTCGTTCTTGCTTACCGGGATGCGACGCACCCCAGACACGGCTCAGCCGACGACGGCCAGGATGTCGTTGCTGTTCAGGATTTTGTAGTCCTGGTCCTCAAAGCGGATATCCGTGCCGCCGTACTTCCCGGTCAGGACGATGTCGCCGACCTCGACCTCAAAGGGAATCTTCTTCCCGTCATCGTCTGTCCCGCCGGTGCCCAAAGCAACGACTTTGGCTTCCTGCGGCTTCTCCTTGGCGCTGTCGGGGATGACGATCCCGCCCTTGATGACTTCCTGATCCTCCAACGGCTCCACGAGAACGCGGTCGCCAAGCGGCTTGATTTTCATGTCCATACACCGTCTCTCCTTCTTTTCGTACCCAGACTAACTCTTTCTCAGGACTTGTCCTCGTCATCAACCATGCGGAAATCCGCATCAATAACGTCCCCGTCGTCGGAGGACGCCGTCTCCGCCTTCTCCTGCTCGCCGCCCGGGGGCGGAGGCGGCGCGCCTCCATCTGCGCCCTGGGCCTGCTGCTGAGCCTGCACGTTCTTGTACAGCTCTTCAGCGAAAGCGTGCATCTTGCTCTCGAGCTCGCCCATGATCGATTCCATGCGCTCCGTGTCCTCGGCGGCGATAGCCTTCTTGAGCTCCTCAATGCCGTCCTCAACCGGCTTCCGAATCTCCGGCGGCAGCTTGTCGCCGTTCTCGCTCAACTGCTTCTCCGTCTGGTAGACCATCGAATCTGCTCGGTTCCGCGCCTCAACGGCCTTCCGCTTCTCCTTGTCTTCGTCGGCGTGGCTCTGAGCGTCATCGACCATTCGCTTGATCTCGTCGTCCTTCAGGCCGGAGCTGCCGGTGATCGTGATCTTCTGCTCCTTGCCGGTGCCCAGGTCCTTTGCGGATACGTTCAGTATGCCGTTGGCGTCGATATCGAAGGTGACCTCGATCTGCGGTACGCCGCGCGGAGCCGGTGGCATGTCCTGCAGATGGAACCGCCCGATCGTCTTGTTGCCGCTGGCTATTTCACGCTCGCCCTGCAGCACGTGGATCTCGACCGACGGCTGGCTGTCGCTCGCCGTGCTGAAAATCTCACTCTTACGCGTCGGGATGGTGGTGTTCCTCTCGATCAGTTTGGTGAACACGCCGCCAAGCGTCTCAATACCCAGCGAAAGCGGGGTGACATCGAGCAAAAGCACGTCATCCACGTCGCCTTTCAGGACGCCGCCCTGAATCGCGGCGCCAACCGCCACCACTTCATCAGGATTCACACCTTTGTGCGGAGGGCGCCTGAACACCTCCTCTGCCAACGTCTGGATGCGCGGCATGCGCGTCATCCCGCCGACGAGAATGACCTCTTCTACCTCAGTCGCGCTGAGCCCAGCGTCCTTGAGGCAGCTCAGGCAGGGAGCGGATGTACGCGTGGCAAGCTCCTCGACCAGCTGCTCCATCTTCGCCCGTGTCAGTGTGGTCGTCAGATGCTTCGGGCCCGACGAGTCGGCGGTAATGAAGGGCAGGTTAATCTCCGTACTCGAACTGGATGAGAGCTCGCACTTCGCCTTCTCCGCACCTTCTTTGAGGCGCTGCAGTGCCATCTGATCTCCACGCAGGTCGACGCCGTATTCCTTGCGGAAATTGGCGACCAGCCAGTCGATGACAGCTTCGTCGAAATCATCCCCGCCCAAGTGCGTGTCGCCGTTCGTGGCCTTGACTTCAAAGACGCCGTCGCCGATTTCCAGAATCGAAATGTCAAACGTGCCGCCGCCCAGGTCATAGACCGCGATTTTTTCATCCTTTTTCTTTTCCAATCCGTAGGCCATCGCGGCGGCGGTGGGTTCGTTAATGATCCGAAGCACTTCCAG
>JABMOP010000024.1 GCA_013204125.1 Rhodospirillales bacterium
ACATTGCCCTGCACCTGAACCCAAAGCGCCCCCGCAACCCCGGCGATGGCGGCCGAAATCGTATAGACCCAGACTTGCCGCAAATGAACCGGTGTGCCGATGGCATACATGCGCTTTGTATTTTCACGAATACCGATCAGCGCCCGACCGAACGGCGCATTGACGATGGTGCGAATAAGGATAAAGCCCAAAAACAAAACAGCCAGCACGTAGATATAGCTGCTCGTGTACCAAAGTTGATCCAACTCGATCAGCCCGAATATTTCTGAATTGGTGAAATTGATGCCGTCAAAACCGCCGGTGATATCATCGAAATCATTGGCCAGTTCTTTGAGCATGATGGTGACCGCCATGGTCAACACCAACAGCGTCAGCCCGGTTGTTCGAAGCAGCACCCAGCCGGAAATCACCCCCAGCACCGCGGCGGCAAGGGCAGCGGCGGCCAGCCCCAGGATCGGGTCCGGAATATCATGGCTCGCCAATAGCGCCGCCACATAGGCCCCGGTTCCGAAAAACGCCGTATGGCCTAAGGATACGATCCCGGCATAGCCGACGATCAAATCCAACGACAAGGCGAACAGGATCATGACTAGAATTTGCGTCGCCAAAAGCCGATATCCGGGCGCCAGATAAAATACCGCGATGGCAGCGATCCACGGCAATGCTTCGGCCCAATGGATACGATGGCGGATCTGCAAATAGGCAATCGCGTTTGTGGTGGCGTCATTAATTCCGGTCATCGGCTCAAACTTTTCCAAACAAGCCTTGCGGGCGGATCAAAAGAACGATGATCGTGACCGCAAATATGACAAAGGCGCCGCCTTCCGGAAAATAAAACTTACCGGCGAAATCGATAATGCCGAGAAGCAGTGCGGCGAAGAAAGTTCCCCGGATATTGCCCATGCCGCCGACCGCAACGACGATCAAAAATATGACCAAATATTCAAAGGCGAAGACCGGCTTGATGCCGCCCAAAATCTGGATACCAAGCCCGCCGCCAAGCGCCGCCATGCCGCTGCCAAGCGCAAACGTCCAGGTGAAGATGCGATCGGTGTTGATGCCACAGCTTTCGGCCATTCGCCGATTATCGACCGCGGCCCTGATTTGCGCGCCGATGCGGGTTTTCTCCAACCCGTAGAACAGCGCCGCAACAATCACCCCGCCGGCGAGGATCATAAAAGCGCGGTACTTTGGAATAATGATGCCAAGATCAATGCTGCCTTTGAGATAGTCGGGCAACTGGATCAATTTCGGGCTCGGCCCCCAAACGAACGTCACGGCGGCAATGGACGCAAAGACGATGCCGATGGTCAGCAACACCTGATCCATTTCCGGCCGGCGATAGAGGTGGCGATAGAGAAACCGTTCAAAAACAATGGAGAGAAGCGCGACACTGAAGAATGAAAGCACCGGGGCAGCCGCGAACGGCACACCCATCTCAGAGACCAATGTGACGGTCACGTAGCCGCCCACCATGGCGAAGGTGCCATGCGCCAGATTGGCAAATCCCATCAGCCCCATGGTGATCGACAAGCCGACCGAAAGGATGAACAGCAGCATCGAAAAGGCGAGGCCGAAGAGGAGTACCGTGATTATTTCATTAAAGAGCGGGGCCATGCTTACTCAAAGTCCGTTGCGTTTCGGGCTGGGCGCGTCGTTCGGTTTGGAAAAGAGGCAGCCGATGGCGGTATTTCACGCCATCGGCTGGTTACTAATTTAGCAATAAGCGCGGATTAATATAGTTTCTTGCCGCATTTGCCGAGCTTAAGCTCTTTGCATTTGTCCTTAACGTCATCGAACTTCTGCTGAACTTCCTGCACCAGCATGCCATTTTTTTGGCGCACCACCGATATATAGACGTTCTGCACGATATCGCGTGTTTCCGCATCGATGGAAATCGGCCCGCGTGGGCTGTTGAATTTCCAGCCGCGAAGCGTCTTCATAGCGCCTTCTGCGGTGATTTTGCCGCCCTTGGCACCCTTGATCGCCGCATAGACCGCAGCCATACCGTCATAGCCGCCGACGGCGACAAAATCGGGAACGGATTCAGCGCCATATTCGGCTTTCCAAGCTTTCAC
>JABMOP010000280.1 GCA_013204125.1 Rhodospirillales bacterium
ACATGATGAACGCCGACGTCTATGGCAGCCATGCCGATTGCATGACCGTATCGGCCGCCGTGCCGGTGGAAAGCCCCGCCGAAGCCATTGCCGAATTGGAATTCGTGACCGCCGAATTGGGTATGAAGACCATTACCATCAACGGCTATGTGGCCCATGAACCATCCGTGGACGAGCCGCGCCGGGTGATCCCGCTGGCCCTCGATAGCTTGCAAGATTATGACCCGTTCTGGCAGCGTTGCCTGGATTTGGGGGTCTCGGTCGCCTGCCACGGCGGATCGAGCGGCACCGACCGCCATGCATCGCGTGTCAACTACACCTTCAACCATATCGGCACATTCGCCGACCATAATGAATTTTTTTGCCGCTCGTTATTTTTTGGTGGCGTGCCAAGGCGTTTCCCCGGCCTCAACATCGCGTTTTTGGAAGGCGGCGTCGGCTGGGCGTGCAATCTTTATCACAATATTTTTGAGCATTGGGAACGGCGCAACGCCAAGGCCATGTCCGAATTTCTGGACCCCAGAACCCTCGACGTCGAATTGCTGGCCAACATGGCGGCGACCTATGTGACCCCCGGCGTCACGCAAGAACGGGTGCGCGCCGAAGGCAACGGCATCCGGGCGCGGCTCAAACCCGGCGACGCGACCCCAGACGATTTCGCCGCCTGCGGGATCGAAAGTGGCGAAGATATTCGCGATCTCTTTACCAATAGTTTTTATTTCGGCTGCGAAGCCGACGACCGCATGGCCGCCGTCGCCTTCGACGATAAGCTCTTGCGCAAGGGCGCCAAAATCAAAGCGGTGTTCGGATCAGACATCGGCCATTGGGACGTGCAGGACGCCTTGGGAGTTTTGGGCGAGGCACACCAGCTGGTCGAAGATGGACTGATCAGCGACGAAGATTTCGGCGAGTTCACCTTCGCCAATTCGGTCCGACTGCATGGCCGCATGAACCCGGATTTTTTCAAAGGCACGGTCATCGAAAAAGAAGCAAACGCCGTCTTGGCCGAGGATTAGTTGAACAAATAACAATCGTTGCAGACGGCGCCGCCGGTCGTGCTTTGGTGGATGCGCTCCGCTTCGCCCGCCGCGCCGCCTGCGCCCAGGGCGAAATAGAGCGGCAGGAAATGTTCGTCCGTCGGGTGGGCGCGCATCGCGTGCGGGGCGTGGGCTGAATAGTCCACCAATTCGCTTAAGCGCTTTTTGTGCAAAGCATCGGCAACCCAGCTTGCGAATTCTTCGGCCCAAGCAGCGGGCGCGCCGTCGCCGCGCCGGCGGTCCATATCGCCTAAGTTATGGGTCAGGTTGCCCGACCCGATGACGAGGATATTTTGCGCCCGCAGACTTTCCAGCGCAGCGCCGAGGGCAAGATGATGGGCCGGGCCGAAATGCGGTTGGATCGACACCTGCGCCACCGGAATATCGGCGCCTGGGTACATGTATTTAAGCGGCACCCAACCGCCGTGATCGAGGCCGCGGGCATTATCGTGAT
Organism: Rhodospirillales bacterium; assembly: GCA_013204125.1. Lineage (GTDB taxonomy): Bacteria > Pseudomonadota > Alphaproteobacteria > Rhodospirillales > UBA2165 > JABMOP01. The sequence goes on from JABMOP010000280.1 coordinate 1,492, forward strand.
CGGCCTCAATCCCGGCTTCAGCCAGAAGCCCCGCCGCCTCAGCCGCCAAATCTGGATCGCCGGGTGGGGTGTAGGTGATCTCGTATGTCGGCGCTGGGAAGCCGTAAAAATCGTAGATGGTTTCAAGCTGGGCGGCGGCGCCGACCACCGGGCCGGGCGTCAACCAATGGGCGGACGCCATAAGGATCGCTTTGGGCGCGCCATATTTGCCCGTCAATTCCGGGCCGAGCGCGCGCAAAAACTGGCGCAGGGCGCTGTCTTGCATCAGCATCATCGGCGATCCGTGAGATATGAAAAGGCTCGGTTGCACCCAGGCGTTCCTTTAAGAAATGATCGCGCGGTGGAGCAGGATGCCCAACCATACGACGCCGTAAGCAGCCATGCCGAAGATAACGGCCAGCGCGAACACCTTCAGATGATTGCTGATCCGGCCCATATCAACCCAGCTTTTTCTTCAACAATTCACCCACCAATTGTGGGTTGGCTTTCCCTTGGGTGGCTTGCATCGCTTGGCCGACGAACCAGCCGCCGACCTTTGGATTGCCGTCTTTGAATTTCTGCGCTTGTTCCGGATTGTCGGCGATCAGCGTGTCGATCACCGCTTCGATTTCGCCGGTATCGGTGATCTGCTTCAAACCTTTTTCTTCGACGATGGCTTCCGGATCGCCGCCGCCTGCAATCATCACTTCGAAGACATCCTTGGCGATGCGCCCGGAAATCGTGCCATCGGCGATAAGCCCGACCAGCTTGCCGAGGTTTTCGGCGGCGACCGGGCTTGCCGAAATGCCGAGGCCCTGTTTATTCAAAACACCGAACAATTCGTGGAGGGTCCAATTGGCGGCAAGTTTTGCGTCTTTGCCTGATTTTACGACGATCTCGAAATATTCGGCGGTTTCCTTTTCCGCAACCAAGGCCGCCGCGTCTTTCGGCCCAAGGCCATAATCGGAAACAAAGCGCGCCTTCTTGGCGTCCGGCAATTCCGGCAACGTCTCCTTGATCGCGTCCACGTACTCCTGGGTCAATTGCACCGGCAGGAGATCTGGGTCCGGGAAATAGCGATAATCATGCGCTTCTTCTTTGGAACGCATGGACCGGGTCTCGCCGGTGGCCGCATCGAACAGCCTTGTTTCCTGCACAACTTGGCCGCCGTCTTCATAGAGTTCGACCTGGCGCTCCGCTTCGAACGCGGTCGCCTGCATGGCGAAGCGGACGGAATTGACGTTTTTAATTTCGGACCGGGCGCGCAAATCTTCGCCCGGATGGCGAACGCTG
>JABMOP010000281.1 GCA_013204125.1 Rhodospirillales bacterium
CGGAAGGAATCGGCGCAGGACTGGCAGCAGAAATAATAAGTCTTTTCCTGCCACGTTTCGGTGGCGGCAGCCTCTTTACTGTCGATGGCCATGTTGCATACGGGATCTGTTACATTCATGAAAGTCTCTCCTTTTTTCATCCACATTGAACCTTGATGTCGCTACTGTTTGGTCACGAGTTACAGGAACTTTGGCTATATTCGCCTCCTGCAAATGCTGGTACTGGGTCAGACAATCCAATTGGTTGCGCGTCCGATTGGTTGCGCGCTTACGCTTTCATAGGCCGCCGCTGCTTGCGGCAGGGGCAGAGAAACTTGATTGCCGGCTGCTAGGATCACGATGCTTTCGCTCGACGCTGCCGTCCCCGCGATTAAGTCGGGATTTATCATTCGAGTTTCCTGACCGGGACCATCGGACCGCGTTTTTCCGTGACTGCCCTGGTGTTTGTATTCGGAAACGAGTTTGAGCCTCGAATCCAGGTCTAAACGATGGAATTCAACTACCGGTTCGACCGTCGCCTGTTGCGACCGACCGGCAGCTGCCGACATATCGGGTACCAACAGAGGATTTACCAATATCGGAAAGCGTTCATACCCTTCTGGAGCGATAATCATCGCAATCAAACTCCTAACCAAATCAATGAAAAGATTAGATCAGAAGCCTGTTACGCAGGTTTGTCGTTGCGCCCGAAATTTGTAACAAAGTTGGTCACACAGTGGAGATGTCAAAGTCTGTTACAATTTATTCCTGGAATGCCGTGTGGTGGCACCATGCTGACGCGCTTGGATCGCACGTTGCACATTTTTGTGTTGGTGGTTGATGACGATCATAATATTCGTGGTCCGGCGACGCGATTGCTTACCAAGGAAGGACTGTGGACGAGTGTTCCGGCTCTAATACTTGATCAACCTGTTCTTTGGTCATCATGGCCTTATGTCCCCTTATTTTTTATCAATGGCAAGCCGTCCCGATGCTAAGAATACAATGATAGTTGTGCAGTTCAATAGGCGCACCACCTGGTGCCGGTTGCTATATCTGGACAAGAATAGCGATAGGATCGGTTTCCGGTTTCAAACTTGTGACTTTCATGGCCAGGGGGGGGCAAATCTCTGAGACCCGGAATAAAGGAGACCGGTGGGGAGTCACGTTTTTATTCCCGCAAAATAGCATGGGGGGGGTGAGGATGGGGGAGCAAAATCTAAGGATTTTCTATCAGAGGATAGGCCAGCAGAGGCCGGGGTGAATTAACTGAAATATGTAAAGGACTTGAAAACATTGTATACAAAATGACCAAATTGAAATCTGTGTGGATAGCGGGTAACGGAGCAACACAATGGATGATTTAGATTACAGTGATGAAATAACAGCCGAGACAATCGAACTCTTGAATCAATTCATTCCTGATGAAGACTTTTCTGCATTCAAAATTGTCGAAGGACCTGCTTGGTAAGGCACCAATAGACGCATCGGTCCAATAACAAGCTATCTGAATCACATTCATTCAGTTATATAAGGTAAAATTGGGGATACACTTTTGAGCCTTTATACATCCTTCGCCAGACCTTTGTTGTTTGCTTTGCCGGCTGAATTTATGCACCGGCTGGCGGTTCGCGGAGTGGCGTTGGGCCTAGCTCCCGGCTACCCCTCAGGCACTCATACCCGGTTAAAAACAAAGCTCTGGGGCAAGGAATTTCCGAACCCGATCGGCATGGCGGCAGGTTTTGACAAAGACTGCGAAGCTCCCGGCGGGCTCCTGTCTATGGGTTTTGGCTTTGTCGAGGCAGGTACCGTCACGCCCAAACCACAACCAGGTAATCCCAAGCCGCGCTTGTTTCGCTTGGCCGAAGATCATGCGATCATCAACCGCTTCGGTTTCAACAGTCACGGCCATGATAGTTTCCTCGCCCGGCTAAAATCCTGGCGTGAGGCCGGTGGCACGGGTTTCCTTGGCGTCAATGTTGGCCAAAACAAAGAAAGCACCAATGCCATCGCTGATTATCGGGCGGGCGTGAAAATGTTCGCGCCATGGTCTGACTATCTAGTGGTCAACGTTTCATCGCCCAATACGCCGGGCCTCCGTGATCTGCAATCAGCGGAAAAATTGCGGGCGCTTCTTTCCGCCGTACTCGAAGCCCGTGATGAAGTGCCTGGCAAACTTGCTTCTACCCGCTGCCCGATCCTGGTTAAGATCGCTCCCGATCTCGACCTCAACGCGATACAGGATATTGCCGGTGTGATTTTTGATCTTGGTATCGACGGTATCATCGTCGCCAACACGACTACCGATCGACCCAAGACCTTAAAAAGCCAGAATGCTGGAGAAACGGGAGGCCTAAGCGGTGCGCCCTTGTTCGAGCCATCGACCCGGCTTCTAACCAATTTTTATCTCGCGACCAAGGGCATGATACCCCTAATCGGTGTCGGCGGCGTATTCACTGGCCGCGATGCTTACGAGAAAATCCTCGCCGGTGCATCACTGGTTCAAATTTATACCTCACTCATCTACCGTGGCCCCGGCGCCGCCCATCTGATCGCCGACGAATTGGATCAATGCCTCGCTGCCGATGGATATTCCTCGGTTGCCGAAGCGGTGGGTGCCAAGAACCGCTGAATAATTAATATCAAATCCCTGTTCTTTTCCTCCATTTTCGGAATATAATTCAAAATACTATAATTTATTGGAAGCCAGTTCGTATGGACCATTGGTCGCAACGGCTTTGGAAGGCGTTGGAGTGGAAGGGTTGGACCCAACGGGAACTTGCCCGCCGCACCGGCATTCACGAGCAGAAGGTGTATAAATACCTACAAGGGCGGGTCGATAACCCGCGCGGTGACATTATGCTGCGCCTCGCCGATACGCTTGGGGTGACCGAGCACTGGCTGCGCTTCGAAACCGGCCCGGCAGTTGTTCATATCCCGCTGATTGGCCGGATTTCATCGGGTGAATCTTTCATACCATCTGATGATAACCCCCTAGAGGCCGGATACAACGAAGTTGAATTTGCCCTGGACGATGCCGATCCCATCGCCATCGAAATACGCGGCGAGTCCATGCTTCCGGTTTACCGCCCCGGCGATATGCTGATTTGTTCTCGCCGTAGAGGGGCGGATATAGAAAGCTGTCTCAACAAAGATTGCGTCGTCAAAACCGACCAGGGCGAAGGCTATGTTAAAAAACTGGCGAAAGGCGCGATGCCCGGCACCTTTACCCTGATCTCATATAATGCCGCTCCGATCGAGAATACTCGGCTTCTTTGGGCCGCGCCCATAATCTGGGTCAAGCGCGCCTAATCAAATTTAGCTTATTCTGCCAGCCTACCTAGGAGGGCTGGTCAATGAATATGCAACATCAAAATCCGCTTTCGGATGAAGAGCGGTACGTACTCGGCAAAATCCTTGAAACCGGATCAATCACCAAATTCCCCCAAGGCACCTACTTGGTGTGCCCTTTAACACCAATGACACAGGATTTTCTGCAGGTGCTAAGCGTGCCGGGATTTAGAAACAGAATCTCTGAAGTGGGAAACGATATCCCGGTAATTAGAAGCGGAACACCGGCGGAGTGGATTGGTGAAAATGGTTCGGGGGAAGTAGGGGTCTCTCTGCAGGAAATGTGTAATCGTTTCCTCGAAGAAAGAAAGCAGCGGGGATCGTATCAATCGTACATGACCTTTGATCGAATTTGTCGATATTTGGTTGATATCATTGGGGGTGCAACGCTGGTTCGAAAAATTACCCGAAAAGATATATTGCGCGCCCGCCGGCTGATCCTTGAAATGCCAATGTTTTACCAGAGACGCTTTCCAGGCATGAGTATTGAGCAAGCCGTTGAGGCCGCCAAAGAACAAGATTTACCACGGCGCAATATACGAACTCTCAATCAGATGCTTATCCGCATCACAATATTGTTCAAGTGGGCCGAAGGCGAGTGGTTGATCGAGAAAAACCCTGCCTTGAATTTGGTGCGGAAGCCAAGCCCGTCTGAGATACGTTTCAAGCGCCGACCGTTCTCAATTGAACAATTAAATAAGATTTTTCAGGCCCCGATATTTACGGGCTGTATTGATGATGAAAGAGAGTTCAATAACCCTGGCCCGAACGTACCGCGCCGGGCTCGGTTTTGGGCGTCGCTGATGGGTTTGTTCACCGGATTAAGGCTTGGCGAAATATTGCAGCTCGATGTGACCGATATTCAGGTTATAGACACCGTGCCGTGCATCAGTGTTTCCCACATATCGGAAGATGGTGAAACAGATAAACGCATCAAGACGCCGGCATCCGAAAGATACGTTCCGATTCATTCTGAATTGATAAGAATTGGACTCCTTGATTACGTCGATGACTTGCGCAGGAACGGCGAGCGTAAATTATTCCCAAATCAAAGCTTAAGCCCGAGCCGGGGTAGCTACACGCCTTGCATGTCGATTTGGTTCAATCAGCGCTTCCTCAAAGGCGTCGGCGCCTATAAACGGGAAACGACGTTTCATTCGTTCCGCCATAATTTCAAGGACGCTCTTCAACGGGCCGGAGTGGATATCCTTTATATGCGGAACCTGTGCGGATGGTCGTTGTCGAGGTCTACATTCGATTACAATTATGGAATGTTGACCGATGTAGCTGCATTGTCGGGTGCAATCGAAAAGGTGTGTTATCCTGAACTAGATTTATCGCATTTGTATATGGATACTGGCGGCGGTGGATGAGTTGCTGTCAGAGGACAGGCCGGATGGGGCCCCGGGTGCATTGAACGATAGGCCAGATCCTATGTCTGCTTTGCACCTGCTTTGCGCCTGCGACCTCAACCGGTCGATGCAACGCACGCGTTAAATCTTTCCGCCGGGGGGTCGGAACGCCCGGTCATTGCCGCAAGCAGGATTGGTCTGACATTGCCCTGTCAACGCCGCCACCGAGAGTTTCCCATTGCACTGAACGGGCCGACCATTCATGACAGTGCCAGATTGACACGCGACGAGGTGCGCACGTGAAAAAATGGATAAACCAGTGAAGAAAATCGGGTTCCTGTCTTTTGGGCACTGGTCTCCTACACGGGGCTCGCAAACCCGCTCGGCATCCGACGCGCTACTTCAATCTATCGACCTCGCCATTGCCGCCGAGGATCTGGGCGCGGACGGCGCCTACTTCCGGGTGCATCACTTCGCCCGTCAGCTTGCTTCGCCGTTCCCGTTACTGGCGGCAGTCGGTGCGAAGACCAGCCGTATCGAAATCGGCACAGCCGTGATCGACATGCGCTACGAGAATCCCCTCTACATGGCCGAGGACGCCGGCGCGGCAGACCTCATCTCTGGTGGACGGCTCCAGCTCGGCATCAGCCGCGGCTCGCCCGAGCAGGTGATCGATGGCTGGCGATATTTCGGCTATCAGCCCGGCGATGACGAGACCGAGGCCGACATGTCCCGGCGACGCACGGAGGCCCTTCTTGACGTGCTGCGGGGCGAGGGGTTCGCGCAGCCGAACGCGCGACCGATGTTCCAAAACCCTACCGGCCTATTACGGGTCGAGCCGTATTCCGAAGGCCTGCGCGAGCGCATCTGGTGGGGTGCGGCCACGAACGCGACCGCCATCTGGGCGGCAGAGCTGGGGATGAACCTGCAGAGTTCGACGCTCAAAACCGATGAGTCCGGCCTACCATTCCACGTTCAGCAGGCCGATCAGATTCGGGCTTACCGCGCGGCCTGGAAGGAAGCTGGCCACGCTCGCGACCCACGCGTATCCGTAAGCCGCAGCATCTTCGCGCTGGTGGACGATCGGGATCGTGCCTGGTTCGGAGAGGGAAATCAGAGCGAAGACCAGATTGGCCACATCGACCCGAATACCCGCTCAATCTTCGGTCGCAGCTATGCTGCGGAGCCGGAGATTCTCGCCCAGGAACTGGCGAAGGACGAAGCGATTGCTGAGGCCGACACCCTCTTGCTAACGGTGCCGAACCAGCTTGGCGTCGACTACAACACGCATATCATCGAAGGGATCCTAACCCATGTTGCACCTGCGCTTGGCTGGCGATGATTTTTATTCCTATGGCAAAACTCGGTTATTCAACATCGGGAAAATAATTCCCACTGTTACCTCAGAAGCGGAAGAAACCGACGGTCACACAGGACATTAAGCAGTTCCTGGAAGCAGGCATAAATTAGTGCCTCGCTCGGGACGTTAGCGGACATGTTCACCTTTAAATGGGGAAAAATGGGAAGAATTGTAGATGAACAATGAACGCTGATATTGACCGGCGTCATTTAATAAATTGCCATGATGTAGTACCCGATAAGCAGTCGGCGAAATTGTTGGGTTGATTCAGCAATCGGTGAGGCTTTCAAATGAAGTTCGGCGAACTATGTGGCCCTAGGGCGCTTGGTCGCGGGGTGTATTGATATGGGCCACCCTCGCCTGCGCGATTTCAACTGCAAGCATTGCTTCTCCCGAAGCAAAACCCAATGGGAAGCGCTGACCGATGCAGAAATTGAGATAATGAGCGAATCCGCGTTCTGCCGGGAATATGATCCCGGCGAGGTTCTCTTCAATGAAGGCGACCAATGTAAAGGTGTTTACTGCATTAGAAGCGGGCTGGTCGTCGTTCGTAAATTGGGCAAAGACAGCAAATACGTCCTACTAAGGCGCTTCGGCCAAATGGGTACGACGCTCGGCTATCGTCCGTTCCTCGCCGGCGATTGCCATCGCGGAACCGCCGAAATCATAAAACCGAGCATTATCTGTCATATAGACCGGGCGACCCTGACGCCGCTGCTCAACAATAATCCGAATCTCGGATTGCTGTTTTTAAAACAAGCGGCTGTCGATCTGGGTAATGCAGAATATGAATTGCTAGAATCTATGATGAGCGCACGTGCTCGGTTAGCCCATGCAATTATTTTGTTCAAAAAGCGGTATGGGAAACTTTCGAGCGACGGTTTATTGGAAATCGAATTACCGTTGTCGCGAGACGACCTCGCGGCCATGGCCGGCGTCCACCCGGAAACTGTGACGAAAATTTTCCGCTCTTTTTTAAATGAAGGCGTTGCAGAACTCACTAGCCACACTTTGAAAATAACAAGTATCGACCGCTTTTTGGCCGAACTCGATGGGGAATATATTTAAGTGCGCTGACTGAGCCGGTGCACCGATCGCCACCGCCGCGCGGGGCACGTTTCCAGCGCCTATCGATGTATTTGGTGTTTTCCGAAAATCCAGTCCAGATCAAGGATCATTCAACCGGTCTCGCTTACGATTAGGCCTGATGACGTTTTTGGGTTGCAAAAAATCGAGCGAGGCAAAAATGGAAGCCGAAATTTCACAAGAAGATCGAGGCGGGCGCACACCGGCACTCAGCCGCAGGAAGTTTGTCGGAACCGTAGGCGTCGCTGCGGCGGTTGCCGCGGGAACGGCCTTGATGACAAAAACCGCCGAGACGGCGGCAACTGGCACACATATACAATACGCCATGTTGATCGACACACGGCGATGTTCAGGGTGCCAGGCTTGCAGTGTGGCATGCAAGGCCGAGTTCGATGTTCCCCTGGGGGCGACACGTTCCTGGGTCGAGTACGTGGAAAAAGGAATTTTTCCAAACGCCACTAGAAGCTTCTTGCCGCGGCTTTGTAACCATTGCTCCGAACCGCTTTGCGTGAGTGTTTGTCCGACCGGGGCGACCTATAAGCGTGAAGAAGACGGCATTGTTGTCGTCGATGCTGATGTATGCATCGGCTGTAAATATTGCCTCCAAGCTTGCCCCTACGACGCCCGATTTATCAATGCTAAGACGGGGACCGCCGATAAATGTGATTTCTGCCTGCACCGGGTGAAGGAAGGTGTCGTTCCCGCCTGCGTCAATACCTGCGAAGGCAAGGCACGCATTTTCGGCGACATCAATGATCCAGAAAGTGAAATTTCAAATTTGATGGAAATTGATTTCTCATGCTTTGGTTAAAGTGAA
>JABMOP010000282.1 GCA_013204125.1 Rhodospirillales bacterium
ATCCAACCGAGCATTTCCTGCGCCGACCAGCCGAAGCAGGGTCCGGTACCGAACAGGGATGCCGTTTTCGATTTGGAATACCAGTAGGCGGTGACGTAATGGGCGCCATCAAGGACACCACGGTGGACGGCATCCTGCATCTGGCTGGTTTTGACGACCGAATTAACCGACAGCAGGTCGATCCTTAGATCTTTGCCGGCCATGGCATGAACGCGTTCGACATAGCTTTTGGCATTTTCAAGAAAGATACCGCCACCCCAGGCAGCCTGAACTTTAAGCACGATTTTTTCTGAAGTTTTGACATTCGGTGCGGCCACTTTGGTCGGAGCAGCTTTTTTTCCGCCTTTCATCGCCAAGTATGTTCCGCCGGCGCCGACCACCAAACCTGTAGCCGCACCAGTAATAAAATCTCTACGTTTCATGAAAAATCCTCCAGTTGACGCTTCATTACATAGCTGATTGATCCAACTATTTAATTTGAAAGTATTAGTTGCCGGAGTATATAGGGTATTTGCTTATTTTAGAAATGAAATGTTTGCAGAAATTGAAAAAAATGAACTCTACTTACCGCCTATATTGCGTGATTGTGAAATAAGAACTTAAGATTTTTCCACCGCTCAGGCGACCCGATCCCCAGGCTCGCGCCCGGCAAAATATGCATCCAAATTGTCCAGTGCCCGAAAACCCATTGCAACGCGGGTTTCACGGGTGGCGCTACCGATATGAGGCAACAGGAACACATTATCCAAGTCCCTGTAGCCGGGATGGATGTCCACCGGCTCGTTATTGTAGACGTCCAAACCCGCCGCCCATAATTTACCCGAGCTAAGAGCCGCAACCAGCGCCGCATCGTCGATCAACGCGCCGCGCGCCGTGTTCACCACAACGGCGCCGTCAGGTAAAAGAGAGATACGTTCGCCATTGAGGAGGCCAGTGGTTTCGGGCGTTGCCGGACAATGAAGGGACAGAACGTCCGCGTTCGGCAACAATTCCTCAACCGAGTCATAGAAGATCGCACCGGCTTCCTGTTCGGGGGGTAGGCGGGTCCTGTTGTGGTAGTGGATATTCATGCCCAGTCCGTCCCGTGCTTTACGGGCCAGCACCTGTCCGACCCGGCCCATACCGATGATGCCTAAATTTTTGCCGGTGGATTGAACACCGACCATGAAATCCGGGCTCCAATCCCGCCACTCCCTGGAGCGCACCAGTCGTTCCCCCTCGCCGGCCCGGCGGCTGGCGGCGAGGATCAGCAATAGAGCGATTTCGGCGGTTGCTTCGTTCAATACTTCGGGCGTGTTGGTGACGGTGATCCCCTTTTTCCTGGCGGCGTTGAGATCGCAATGATCAACGCCGACCGAAAAATTAGCGATGATTTTGATGCTGCCGGGTAGGCGTTCGATCACCTCCGCACTAAGCTGTTCCGTATGACAGGGCACGATACCGGCCGCCCCCTTACAGAGTTCGATCAATTCGTCACTGGAATAAAGCCCGTCGTCCGGGTTGAGCCTGGGGTCGTAGTCGCGGCGCAAGCGTTCCTCGACGGCATCAGGCAGCTTGCGGGTAACCAAGATGGCAGGTTTGACGGTCATGGACGGGTCCTTGGCAGCGGTTATTATTGGCCGTACAGTCTATCATAACATTGCGGTTCGGCGGCGCCGAAAAGCCAATACCGACCAGGGAGGACGACGGAATGAAAATCGGGTTCATTGGTCTCGGCATCATGGGACGGCCCATGGCCGGGCATCTACAGGCCGCCGGGCACGAGCTGTTCGTGATCAAGCACTTGTCGCCCATACCGGCAGAAATCATCGACGGCGGCGCCGTCGAATGCACGACCAACCGCGCGGTCGCCGAAAACACAGACGTCACCATTTTGATGGTGCCGGATACGCCCGACGTGGAAACTGTGCTGTTCGGCGCCGACGGCGTGGCCGACGGAATCAGCGGCGGCAAGATCGTCATCGATATGAGCTCCATCTCGCCCACCGACACCCAGGACTTCGCTACCAAGATCAACGACCGCGGCGGCGCCTATCTGGACGCGCCGGTTTCGGGCGGCGAGGGCGGCGCCAAGTCGGCCACCCTGACAATCATGGCCGGCGGCCCGGCCGAAACCTTCGAAGAAGTGCGACCGCTGTTCGAGCTGATGGGCGAGAACATTACCCTGGTCGGCACCAATAACGGCGATGGCCAGACCTGCAAAGTAGCCAACCAGATCATCGTCGCGCTGACCATCGAGGCGGTCAGCGAGGCCCTGGTCTTCGCCTCCAAGGCGGGCGCCGATCCGGCCCGCGTCCGAGAAGCGCTAATGGGCGGTTTCGCATCGTCCAAGATCCTCGAAGTCCACGGCGAACGCATGATCAAGCGCAATTTCGACCCCGGCTTCCGCATCAAACTTCACCAGAAGGACCTGAATCTGGCCCTCCAATCAGCCCGCCAACTCGGCATGAGCCTTCCCAACACCGCCACTTGCCAGGAACTGTTCAACGCCTGCACCGCAAAAGGCGGCGCCGAGTTGGATCATTCCGCCCTGGTCCAGGCAATCGAGGACATGGCCGGCCACGTTATCGACGGCGACGCGTAACAACGGGCCGACGTCATCGGCGCATTGATGAAGCCCTCTGCAGCTGAATAATTGCCGCCGCCAAGCGCCCTATAATTTTGGTCTACCAATTGGCTGACTCTTTGTTTAAAACAAGCCCCTACCTGCGGAGGGGTGGCCGAGTGGCTGAAGGCGCTGGGTTGCTAACTCAGTATAGGGAGTAATCTCTATCGAGGGTTCGAATCCCTCTCCCTCCGCCACCGTTACCGTGCTTTTCTATATTTAGCGCCGCTGCAAGATAGCCATGCAGTTCGAGTTCGAACTGCCCGCGCTTGGCGCCCGGGATTGCAATTATCCTATCGACCA
>JABMOP010000283.1 GCA_013204125.1 Rhodospirillales bacterium
AACCAGACCAACCAACAAATCATCATCATCCAATACGGGAAGGTGGCGAAATCTCTTTTCGGTCATGAGCGCCATACATTCTTCGACCGTATTTTTGGGGCGCACACAACAGACATTCGTTTCCATGATGTCCTTGACCAGAGTTTCCGCCGATGACTTTCCCTTTAAATATACACTGCGGGCATACTGGCGTTCGGTGAATATCCCGACCAGCTTTTCGCCGTTCATGACCACCAGGGAACCGACATCCTTATCCGCTAGCTTGCGGATGGCTTCGAATACCGTGCTGTCCGCATCAATCTGCCAGACTTTTCCGCCCTTTTGCTCCAATATACGTTTAACCGTCGTCATCGGTGCCTCCTTACTTTTTTAAGTATGCTGAAATCAGCCTAAATCAAGTGCCCAATGGTTGCATTTGGTTCGAGAACAGTATTGGTGGACCGTGGAAAAGACTAGCAAAATGGACATGAAGCCTTGCTTAATGGCCGAATTTCACCCTGCGCCGCGCACAATATCGATCATGGCCAAGGGATCTTCCGGCGCTAAATCGCCGCGCCATGCCACATGACCATCCGGGCGCACCAACACCAGGGCGCGTTCATGCAGACGGAGTATTTCCGCATCGTTCAATGCAGCAATGCGGAGCGGCACCGAGCGCATCGCCGCCGCCCGCATGATCGGTTCCGGGTCGCCGCCGCCGGTGACGACCAGCGTAAAACCTTTGCCATAAAGATCGAGGCTTGAGCGCCCATCGGAAAGCCACGCATGGGGCGCGCGGGCGCCGGGCCGGGCATTGGCAACGCAGACTTCAATCTCGTCCGGCAGCGGCGGCGTTCCATCGGCGGCACAAATCGGCGAGCCTTCGTAGCGGTAGCCAAGTTGCAGTCCTTCGGTGCGGAACATTTGGCCGATCCGTTCCACCAGTTCAGTGCCCAATCGACCACGCAGGGCCTCGCCTTCGGCGTTTTCATCTTCGATGCCTTCGAATTCATGGAATTTCAAATGATTCGAATGAAACTCGGCGGCTTGGGTGACATTGCGCATGCCGACTTGGCGGCGTTCATAATCATAAGACGCGGGCAGGCCGTCGCCGCCCCAACCTTCGATCAAACCCGCCAATTTCCACGATAAATCTACGGCGTCGCCAATACCGGTATTCATCCCCAATGCGCCGGTCGGCGAAAGTTGGTGGGCGGCATCGCCGACGATAAAGACGCGGCCCTGCTCTAACCGTTCGGCAACAACGCCCATGCGCGTCCAGACACTATGGCCGATCAATTCCACATCGTAATCGCGCCCGACGGCGCGGCGGATAAATTCTTGCCCGTCGATATTGTCGGCATCGAAATCATCGGGTGTATCCAGCACCATCAAGCGCCACATCGCATCACCCGGATCGATAATGCGGATATTGGCCCACAAACCATCTTTATCGAAAGCTAGGAAGAAGGTCGCAGCTTCCCGGCCCAAATTTTCGAGGAGCCCCGGCGCGCGGAAGAAAAAATGGAGCGGATGGCCAAGAATTCCAGGGCCTTCGAGCCCGATACCGAGCCCGTCCCGAATAGCGCTGGTGGCGCCATCGCACGCGGCGAGATACTTGGCTTCGATATTTTTTTCTGTCCCGGTTTTCAAATCCGTCAGACACGCCGAAATACCGTGTTCGGTTTCGGTGTATCCGCCGAACCGGTGGCGGTAAAGAAGCTCCGTGCCTGGAAAGCCTTCGGCGAATTCGCGCAATATCGGATCGAACCATTTTTGCGAACAGATTTGCAGATTTACGGGGCTGTTCGGTCCCGGCGTCTGATATTTTTTGGCCGGGCGCGGCATACGCCCAAGCTCAAACCCGCCGAGGGAAGTAACGAACGCGATGTCCATTGGATAATCGCGAGGAAACGGGCAGTCCATGACATGCGCGGCAATGCCCCAGCGGCGACAAAATTCCATCGTCCGAATATTGACTTCGTTCATTTTGGGGGTTGGGATCGCTCCGTCGGTTTGTTCAACCAATATGCAATCAATGCCGCGCCAGCCCAGATCACCGGCGAGCGCCAAGCCCACCGGCCCGCCGCCGATGATAAGAACTGACGTTTCAAGATGAGCTTTGTCAGACATTGCCCCCCACTGCCTTTGGGCCCTACCCGGTTGCCGTACTCAAATATTCGGCGACGTTCACATCGTCGATCTGTTCGGGTTTGAGGAAATTTTCGGCGTACTCTTTATAAACACCCGAACTTAGGAACAGATGGAATAACTCCGTGTCGATATGGGCATCTTTTTCCATGAAGCTCATGATCTTGACCGATTCCGATAATGTCTTCGGCGCTTTATAGGGCCGGTCGGCGGCGGTCAGGGCTTCGAAAATATCGGCAATCGCCATGATGCGTGCCGGGATCGACATGTCGCCTGCGGACAGCCCACAAGGGTAGCCGGTGCCGTCCAATTTTTCGTGATGGCCGCCTGCATATTCTGGAACCCGCCGCAAATTGCGCGGAAACGGCAGACTATCCAGCATCTTGATGGTCTGTATCATATGCTCGTTGATTTTGTAGCGATCTTCTGCGGTCAAGGTGCCGCGCCCGATGCCCAAATTGTAAACCTCACCCAGATTGAACTTCATTTCCGGCACTTTCATGTTGAAGCCCCACTTGTTGTCGGGCGCGATAAGATCGGCGGCGTCGCGTTCGATAACGTGTTCGGGGCGGTCGGCCAAAAGTTTTTCGCGCACCGGTAATTTCGGCTCGGGTTCTCGGTCTTTGCGCTTGGCTTCGGTTTGGGAAATGCCAATACGGTCCGACAAAGTGCGCGTCCATTCGCGGTTCGCAATTTCCTTTATTCGCGCGATTTTTTCATCGGCTATAAATTCGCCGCCGACATTACATTCGCCGATAAACGCAAAATCTTCATCCAGCGCCGCTAATTCCGCATCCCGTTTCTGTTTCAGCGCAATTTTGTTACCGCCATCCAATTGCGCCTTTAAGTAATCGATCTCGGCGTCGCGCTTCAGGACTT
>JABMOP010000284.1 GCA_013204125.1 Rhodospirillales bacterium
AACAGTTTTTCAATCATCTTCGCATCTGGAAGAACTAGATTGGTATGGAAATAATAATTGTCTACCAGCGGATGACTATTCAAATAATCTAACTTCCATGCCGCGTTCTTGTCGAAGAAAATTTCCCCGGAATTAGACGTTAGGGTAATTTCTCTATACCCCAATTCAGTCGCCTGATCGACATAATTGGCGAAGTCCTCGTTGGGCATAATGACATGACCAAATTCTTTTTTTCTATAGGCACAGAATTTACAGGCCAAATTACAGTATCCTGAGGGCTCTATGGAAATCCGGTTGCGCTGGGGAACGTATTCGAAGCCAAAAAACTTTGCGCCAAGAAATTTCAGGCGCAGACGATGGTAGTCGAAAACTCGCTTTATTCTATCGCCCAACGATGGTTGGTAGGCCATTTGAAAACCTAAAAAATTGACTGGCTGACAACCTCTACCCGATCATTCGAGGCCTTTGAGAATACTATTGATTTAAAGGAAAACCACAACATAGCCAATGTTTGCGCGGAATTATTTAGCGCCTGTGTTGCATCGACCGGTTGAGATGGCAAGCGTAAAGCGGACATTAAAACGATTAACGGACCAATGCGGCCAGGGGCGGCATTTATCGACCGAGGCTACCGGGGTATTGATATCCAAATTTATACTCTCCCCCCTATTTCGCCCCGCCCCCTATTCCGGCACGATCGCGTTGATGATTGAGGTTTTGCCCGCTTTGGCTTCGACGGCAACATTTTCGAGGGCGGTTTTGAATTCTGCGTAGGTTTCGGCGCGCGCCCCGGTCATTCCGAAATGGACGCCAAGTTCGTGGTATTCGGGGCCGCCGATTTGCACGCCGTGGGCATAGCCATCCGCCGCCGCCGCGCCGTCTTCATAAAAATGCACATGGCCTTTCTTCATAGCCTTATAGATGCCGTTATTCATGACCACGATGATGAGCGGCAGATTATGTTCCCTGGACGCGCCCAAGGCCTGGATGACCGGGTTATAGAGCATCGCGCCATCGCCCAAGAACAAGACAACCGGATGATCCGGCGAGGCCAGTTTGATGCCGAGGGCCAGCCCCATACCTTGGCCGAGCGCACCGCCGGTATGACGGAAAAGAGTTTGCGGCCGGGTAATCGGCAGATTGTTTCGCATCACCGGGAAATGGGTGATGGTTTCGTCGACATATATCGTGTCGGCGGGCATGATTTTTTCCATCGCCGCGCACACCGACAACGGATCGAGATCACCGGCGGCAACCACTTCTTCGCGCTTGGATTTGAGACCGCCCATATAGGCGTCGTGCGCGTCGCTCCATCTGGCGCGCCGGGCTTCAACCGCCGCCGCATCGACGCCAACCGCGTTGATCGCTTCGGTGATGACAGATAGGGACGCGGCCACATTGCCTTCGACATATTCATCGGCCAGCAAGTTTTGATAAACCAGCCAGTCTTTGAACGGATGATCGTTGATGGCGATGATGCGCCCTTCGGTCGGACGCTTCGACGGCGGGAACCAAGGCGTCCGCCCACCGACCAGAAGCACCAAATCGGCCTCCACCAGATGGCTGTAGCTTTCAATGCCCTGCCACATCGGATGATCGGACGGGAAATTGGCGTAAGAGGTACCGCGCCCGCCGATCACCGGAATTGCCAGCGCTTCGGAAAGTTCGACCAGGGCCGTAAAAGCAGCCGGATCAATACCGGCAAGTTCGACAACGATCATCGGGTTCTTTGCCGCCGCCAATTCTTGTGCGATGCGTTCCGCGTCGGCGGTCAGGGCTTGGGTTTTTGGCGCCGGGGGAACGGGTTTCAGGTTCGGCCCCGCCGACCATTCGGCGAGCATATGTTCCAACGGCACATCCAGATAGACCGGCCCTTTGGGCGTCCGGGTAGACATCTCACCGGCGCGGACGATGCTTTGATAAAGCGTCACTTGGCTATGCACCATGCCCGCCCATTTGACGAACGGCGCAACCAATTTATCGGCGCCGCCGGGGCTGACACCGCCATACCATTGCGGCTCCATCCCCTGTTCCGGGTCTTCGCCCAAGGATACGGATTCGCCCGACATCAATATCATCGGCGTTTCGGCCTGCATGGCGCAGCGGATCGACATGGCGCCGTGCAGCAGACCGACGCCCGCATGCACCAAGACCGCCTGCGGCTTGCCGGTCACGAAGGTATAGCCGGTGGCCATATTGACGGCCAGGGATTCATGCCAGCATTGGATGAATTTGGGGCCGGGTTTTTTCTCGATCGTCTGGCGCGACATGGCTTCCCACACCGGCGACCATTCCGAACCGGGCGAGGATATAATGTATTCAACGCCGAGATTGCGAAACGCCTCAACAATAGCTTCGCCGCCGTCCTGGTAATTTTTCATTTTTTGTTCCTTAAGTTTTCTCGCCAAGTGCCGACTTTATACCCAATATTGAAGAACGTATTCGAACGGACCATCGGCGTTGACGATATCCACCCGCTGCATCTGAATTTTATATCCATCACCGGCTTTTATTAAGTGATGCTTATATTTGCCGGCGAAGTAACGCTGCTCGTCCCGGCCGAATTCGACCACATGAAATTTGGAGCGGGCGACAATACTGACACCATCTTCTTTTTCGATCACCACGTTGGATACCACATGGCTCATCTTATTCTTGGGTACCTGCGAATGGGCATAAGGGTGTTCAACCCGCTTGATGCGCATTTCCATCAAAAACAAATCTTCGAAGAAAATATTGGGCAGGCCTTCGCCGGTTTCCTGGGCCTCGTCCGCCGGCATCTGGGTTCAGCCTGCTGACGCGGCCGGCCTCTATTGGCACAAGAGCGACTTCTACGGCCCGTTCCGCATCGAGACACCGGTCATGGCCGGCGCCGATATCTGCTTCGCGACGCGGCGCGCCGAGCCCCAGAGCGGCTACGTGGCGGCGTTGCGCGAAGATGCGGGCAAGACCCACCTGAGCATTCGACGCGGCGACAAAG
>JABMOP010000285.1 GCA_013204125.1 Rhodospirillales bacterium
ATGCGCTGGCGCTGGCCGCCCGACAAGCGCACGCCCTTTTCGCCTAGGAAGGTCGCAAAGCCATTCGGAAGTTGATCCAAAAATTCCGCCGCGGCTGCCGCTTCCGCCGCCGCCCGCACCGCCTGATCGCTCGCCTCGGGACGGCCGTAGCGGATATTTTCCCAACCGTCGGCGCTGAAAATCATCGGATCTTGCGGCACAAATGCGAAGCGTTCACGCACCGCCTTAACATCGACGCCGCGAATATCGATACCATCAAGATGAACGCTACCCGAACTCGGATCATAGAAGCGCAGCAATAGTTGAAACACGGTCGATTTCCCGGCCCCGGAAGGCCCGACAAGCGCAACCGTTTCGCCCGGCATCACGTCGAGCGAAAAATCGTTTAAGGCCGCCGCATCCGGGCGCGAAGGATAGTGGAAGGTCACGTTCTTAAAACTGACCCGCCCCTCTGCCGGATCGGGCAATTCAAGCGGATGTTCCGAAGTTGCGATTTCCGGCACCGATTCCAACAATTCTATTAACCGTTCTGTCGCCCCTGCGGCGCGCAAGAGTTCACCGTAAACTTCGCTGATAACGCCGACTGAAAAGGCGACAATGGTGGCGTAATATATAAATGCAGCCAACTCACCACCGGTAATTTCACCGGACAACATAGCGCGCCCGCCGATCCACAAGATCACGCCGATCGCGCCAAAAACCAATAAAATGACAACGGCGGTCAGCAGACCGCGCATACGGATGCGCGAAATGGCGACTTGAAAAGCATTGTTCACTTCGCCGGCAAAGCGGCGGCTATCTTCCGCCTCATGGGTAAAGGCTTGAACGGTGCGGATGGCATTGATGCTTTCTTCGGCGAAGGCGCCAACATCGGCAATCCGGTCTTGGCTGGCGCGCGATAGCTTCCTCACCCGCCGTCCGAAGACCATGATCGGCACGACAACGATGGGCACTAAAAGCAAGACCACGCCGGTCAACCAGGGAATGGTGACGAACAGCATGATCATGCCGCCGACAAGATTGAGCGCATTGCGAAGGGCTATTGACGCCGAAGAGCCGATCACGGATTGCAATAACGTTGTATCGGCGGTGAGGCGTGACAAAATTTCACCGGTTTTGGTGGTTTCGAAAAAACCAATATGCAGCGCCATGACGCGATCGAATACCGATCTCCGCAAATCCGCAACGACGCGTTCGCCCAGCCAAGATACAAAGTAAAATCGGGCAAAGGTGCCGAGCGCCATGATGAAGGACAATCCCAATAACAAATATAGGGCGCGATCCAACGCTGCCGCGTTGCCGTTGGCGAAACCATTGTCGATCAATTCGCGAAGCCCCTGGCCAAATCCCAACACCGCCAACGCGGTAACGGTCAACGCTGTAATCGCACCGGCGCCATGGCGCCAATAGGGCTTGAGGAAACCCGCCGTCCGCGACAGATACCGCAAATCCTTGCCCTTAGGGCGGTCCGGAGATGCACTGGAAAGCGCCAATTGTGTAATTTCCTATCTGGGTTGAAAGAGCCTCATCACCAATATGGGACCGTATGAGTGGCCGGGCAAGGCAGGCTCCACAATGTTGGCTTCCAGCCGGAGGCGGACACAGATCTCAAACTGTCGGCACTATCTTGATGGCGCCGTCTTGGGGCAAGGCAGAAATCCGGCATTTTAAATTATACGGATGACGACCTGTCTTGTTGTAAAGCTGAAGCAAAGATACTCATATTTCCACCCGTATTTGAGAACAGCTTCTTGGAATGCCCTAAACTCGTCTTCGCGCCAGGTTTCATTGCCAATGTATTCGTCGAAGGCGATCACCGTTCCAGCGGAAACCTGTTTGGCAAGAATATCCAGAACGGTTTTTGTTGAACTGTAAATATCACAATCAATGTTCATGAATCGGATTGGTTGATGGTGTTTTTCAATAAAAATAGGAAGCGTTTCTTCAAACCAGCCATCCAGAAGAACTACATTTTCCTGAACCGACGGAATTTCGCCCTTCGTGCTGTACGAGCCTTTGGGCAGGCTGTGCCAAGCTTCAGGCAGTCCTTTAAAACTATCAAACCCGTGAACCGTCTGGTTCACTAACTCCGCAATTTGGCGGATCGAAGTCCCAAATCTGACACCGAATTCCAAAACCAGACCATCCTTGACCGCAGCACCGATGCCAAGTTTGAAAGCCTGAATACTGCTTCCGATAATGAGTGGTAACTTCTTACTGGAAGATTTGATGTAACGCCAAGCGTCTAATTTTGCGCGATCCGGATTATTGCCGCTTTCAACCATCTCGAAATGGGCGGCTGCTTGTTTGGAGCTTCCGGCAAAATCCAGCAACAGCCCTAAGAAAAATCTGTAATTTGTGTCGTTCGGATCTATAGCAACAGCCCTTTCCATACACGTTATGGAAGGCATCATATTATCGGGATCGAGAATAAGGGAATGAAGATTGTAATGCGCGGCGGCGAAGCCAGGATTGATCTCTAGTGCCTTATGGTAGCTGGCAACGGCCTCATCCAACCGTCCCATTTCTTTAAACGCATTACCAAGGTTGCTGAGCGCCTCTGCATATTCTGGTTTGATGGCAAGGGCCTTGAGGTAACATTCCTCAGCTTCATTTAATCGCCCTAATTGTTTGAACGCACTGCCGAGGCTGTTATGCGCGTCGGCATAATCGGGGTTGATGGCGAGCGCCTTAGAGTAGCTAGCGACAGCCTCATCCAGTTTGCCCAAATTTTGGTGTGCACGCGCGAGGTTGCTGTGCGCCTCGGCGTAATCGGGTTTGTTGGCAATGGCCCTATCGTAGTGTGCCACGGCTTCATCCAGCCGCCCCATTTCCGTGAGCGCATTGCCAAGGTTATTGTCTGCTTCGGCAAATCCAGCTTTGGCGTCGAGAGCCTTGTTGAAACTTGCCTCGGCCTCATACAGTTTGCCCAATCCCTGGAACGCAAGGCCAAGATTATTTTGAGCCTCGGCGAAATCGGGCATTAGGACGAGGGCTCTGAGGCAACAAGCCACGGCTTCATCCAACTTCCCCAATTCCTGGAGCACGCCGCCGAGGTTGCTATGCGCCTCAGCAAAATCGGGTTCAATATCGAGGGCTTTTTGGTAGCTGGCAACGGCCTCATCCAGCCGTCCCAATTCTTTAAGTGCATTGGCAAGGTTGTTATGCGCTTTCGCATTGTCTGGTTTGATCGTCAGAGCGCGTTTGATGAGATCAACAGCAAGCGAGCTGTCTCCTTGTTGTTGGGAAATCAATCCAAGGAGATGTAAGGCGTCAGGTTGATTTGGATCGCTTCGGAGTATCTCTTGATATTCGCCTTTCGCCTCATTCAAACGACCCGCTGCATGAAATTGCAGAGCGCGGTCCAAGACCTTTTGGAGGATCAACGATTGTTGGCCGATGGAAAGGTCCGATCCAATCATAGTCGGCAATCAAACCCTCAAACCGTCAGAACGATTTTGCCGCGCGTGTGGCGGGATGCCAATTGGGTGTGGGCGGCGCCGATTTCCGCCAGCGGATAGGTTTTATCAATCGTGATCTTGATGGCGCCGCTTCCGATCAAACCACCGATCTCGGCCAATTGAGCGCCGTCCGGACGGACGCCGATTTGCGCGCCCCTGGCATTATGTTTCGCCGCCTCTTCTTCCGGCACCGGGCCTAGAAGCGATACCAAAATGCCGCCCGTCTTCAAGCACGGCCAGGAGACGGCTTCGCGAAGATCCGGCGGCAAGGCGTGCAGCACCACATCGACATCGGACACCACCTCGGCGACGTCTTGCGCCGTGTAATCAACGGCTTCATCGACGCCGATGCTTTTCAGAAAATCAAAGTTACGGGCCGAAGCGGTGCCGATAACATGGGCGCCCAGCGTCTTGGCGATTTGAACGGCAAAATGCCCGACGCCGCCCGCCGCAGCATGGATAAGAACGCGCTGACCCGATTGGAGATCGGCCGCTTCGACCAGGGCTTGCCACGCGGTCAGCGCTGCAAGCGGCACCGCCGCCGCTTCTTCAAAGCTAATATTACTTGGCATAAGGGCGACTTGATCGGCGGGCACCGAAGCGAATTCCGCATAGCCGCCGGCAATTTGCGGAAAGCGCGAGAGAGCAAAAACTTTATCGCCAATTTTGAATTGATCGGAATTGGTTTCGCTAACAATTCCGGCCACGTCCCAGCCCAATATTACGGGCAAGGATTTTTCCAAATTGCCGCGCAGCGGGCCGCCGACACTGCGGGCGACATAGTCGATCGGATTGATGCCGATGGCCTTTACTTCGACCAATATTTCGCCGTCGCCAATTTCCGGCTTGGGCACGTCTTCCATGGTTAAGACGTCCACGTCGCCGAATTCGGCCATTATAATTGCTTTCACGTTCTGATCCTCCCGGTGGGTTTAGCCCTACATAAAGATATCAATACACCGGAATCTCGGTAAAGTAATTCCAATATCGGCGAGAATTGGGTAGGATCATCATCCGATTTTAGAATAGCCCGAAGACAAAGCTAAAAGGAGAGGGCCATGTATTTGCGGAACATGTGGTATGTGGGCGCTTGGTCGCACGAAGTGACGCGCAATCCTTTGCAACGCTGGATGCTCGATGAGCCCCTGGTCTTTTATCGGACCGAAGCCGGCGAAGCGGTTGCCCTCGATGACCGATGCCCGCACCGTTTCGCCCCCTTATCGACCGGCGAAGTGATCGGCGACGACATCGAATGCGGCTATCACGGATTTAAGTTTAACCCGGAAGGCAATTGCACACATATGCCGGGCGTCGATAAAGCGCCGCAAAAAGTCTGCGTGCGCGCCTACCCTGTGGCAGAAAAATGGGGTTGGGCATTCGTCTGGATGGGCGATGCGGATAAAGCGGACCCAGCCTTGATCCCCGATTATCACTGGCTCGACGATCCCGAATGGGTAGGCCAAGGCGAAACCCTGCATGTGGACGGCAATTACAGGCTTTTATTTGAAAACCTGATGGACCTCACCCACGCCAAATTTCTGCACAAAACCAGCCTCGCCAACGACAGTGTCACCGATTTTCCGGTTATCGTCGAAGAGGCAGACAACAAAGTAAACATGAAGCGCACGATGAAGAATATTGCAAAAACGTCGCCTTTGTGGACCAAGGTTGGCGGCTTTACCGAAGCCGTTACCCAGTGGCAGGACGTCACATTTACGCCGCCCAATAACGTGGTGATCAATATGGGCGTCTATTCGGCGGAAGGGACGACCGAAAATAAAGAGATCGAGTTTCGAATTTTGAATGCGCTGACGCCGGAAACCAAGGATACGACAAATTATTTCTGGGCCATTGTCCGCAATTTTAAACTCGGCGACGACGGGCTGACCAAGATGGCGTTTGAAGCCAACCGGGATGCTTTCGAAGAAGACAAATGGATCATCGCCCAACAGCACCAAATGATGCAGACGATACCGGACGCCAAACCGGTAATCTTTCCCCATGATAAAGCCGTCGTTAAATCGGGCCAGTTGTTGGATAAATTGATCGCGGCCGAACAGGACAGCGTGGCAATCGCGGCTGAATAGCGTTTAATTTGCGTTATTTATCAGGCGTTTCGGGCGTCTCTTTGGGCTTGGCGTCACCGCGCAGCACTAGCCGTCGGCTGACCGGGAAAAGTTGCAGATCGAAGCGTTCCGAAATCATCCCCCAGACGCCGCCCGGCGCTTTGAGCATAATCAGCACCGCTATGGCGCCCATCAAGATCAGATAGAGCGAGCCGAAATCGGCGAACACTTCACGCAGCAAGATATAAATTAACATGCCGATGATCGGCCCTTCGATGGTGCCGATGCCGCCAACCACGACCATGAAGATGACCACCACGGTCCAATCGTTGACGCTGAACCCGGCCTCGGGCGATAGCCGTAATTTTTGCAGAAAAATCAGCGCGCCGACCAAGCCGGTGCAAGTGGCGGTGGCGACATAGATGAACAGCTTGGTGCGGAAAACATTGACGCCGAGGCTGCTGGACGCGGGTTCGGAATCTCTGATCGCGGTTAGCGCCAGACCTTGGCGCGAACGCAAGATGAAATAGACGACCGAAAAGATGATGACGCAAATGCCGAGCGACATCCAATATTCGATGGTTTCCCGCCCGTCCCGGTCTTCCGACACTTGGCGCACGATGGCCGGCGTCAACGACATGCCCGACCCGGCGCCCAATTCTTCGATCAAGCTGGCGCCGAGGGAAAATATTTCTGCGACGACCCAGGTGCCGATGGCGAAATAATGGCCGCGCAGCCGAAACACGGCGAAGGCGACGGGGATCGAAATCAACCCGGCAAACGGTCCGGCGAGCGCCATTGCGCCATAAACATGAACGCCGAGAGAGCTGGTCAGGTAAAAGAAGGCGTAGGCGCCGAGCCCGACAAAGGCTTGCTGGCCAACCGATACCAAGCCGGCATAGCCGGCGAGCAGGTTCCACAACATCGCCAGCGCCAGGTAATAGGACATTTCCGCAACCAGCCGCATGTCGCCGGGGCCGCCCCAGAAGGGCAAGGCCACCAATCCGATCAACACGACAATCGCCGCCAGAGAAAATATCCGGCTGGCTTTAGTGCCTCGTTCGACTTGTACCGGACCCATATTCAGTCTCTCGTCCGCGGGAATAACCCGCTTGGCCGGATGATCAAAATAACAATAAACGCCAGATGTCCGGCCAATATCTGCCAAGTCGGCGATAACGCCGCGCCAACCGCCTGGGCGATGCCCAAAACAATACCGCCGACCAGAGTCCCCCAAATATTGCCGAGGCCACCGATAATGACGGCTTCAAAGGCGAGGATCAGGCGGATCGGCCCGGCCGAAGGATCAAAATTCGTGCGAATGGCGAAAAGCACCGCAGCCAGCGCGGTAAAGGCCATGGCAATGCCCATTGCCAGCGCAAACAAGTGGCGCTTATTGATGCCTAATAATTCGGCGGTGTCGGCGTCGTCGGAGACGGCGCGAAAGGCGCGGCCCAAGGCGGTTTTGTAGAACAAAAGCTGCAATCCGCCGATCGAGAGAACGGCGACGCCAAAGGTCACCAGCGGGAACACGCCGACCGGCATTCCGCCGGGGAACATTACGCTTTGGGTTTCAATGGCGCCGAGATGCAGGCGGTGGGTATAGGCGCCGAAGCCGAGCAGTAGCCCGTTCTGGATAATGACGGAAATGCCGAACGTCACCAGTAGCGGCGGCAGCAAGCCGCCGTCCAAGGTGAAATTGAGAAGCCCCCGTTGCAGCGCATACCCGGCCATGAACATCGCCGGGAGCACGACCAACAAACCGGTGATTGGGTCCAAGCCGGTGGTTTCAACAACGATCAGCGCCACATAGGCGGACAGAACAATAAGATCGCCATGGGCGATGTTGACCAATCGCATGATGCCGAATGACAAAGACAAACCGATGGCGAAAAGACCATAGAGCCCGCCGAGGAGGCATCCTTGCACCAGTATGTTGAACCATTCCATCATCGTTTGTGCCTAGAGCCCGAAATAGGCGGCCGTGATCGCCTCGCGGTCGAAGCCTTCCTTGGAGGCGGTCAGACCGATGCGGCCTTCTTGAAAACAATAGAACCGCGAAGACGCCTCGATGGCGCGGTTGATATCTTGCTCAACAATAATCACCGTCGTGCCTTCGGCGGTTATGGCGTCCAAGCAGGCATAGATATCTTGGATCACGACCGGCGCCAGACCGAGCGACAGCTCGTCGACTACAAGGTCTTCAGCCAGGAGGAGGCCGACAAGATCGCC
>JABMOP010000286.1 GCA_013204125.1 Rhodospirillales bacterium
AGACCGAATTACGCCTAGCGTTTGCCTGGCGCGACCAACGCGACGAACAGGCTCTGCACCGATTGATCACTGCCTACATGAGACTTGCAATCTCTATGGCGTCAAAGTTCCGCCGCTATGGTGCGCCTATGAACGACCTTATTCAAGAGGCCTCCCTTGGTCTAATGAAGGCGGCCGAAAAATTTGATCCAGACCGTGGCTTGCGATTTTCGACCTATGCAGTTTGGTGGATCAAAGCCTCAATCCAAGATTATGTGATGCGCAACTGGTCGATGGTGCGAACAGGATCGACAAGCAGTCAAAAGTCCTTGTTCTTTAATATGCGCAGGGTCCAAGCGCAAATCGAACGCGAAGCGGCGGTTCTCGGCGAAACGCTTGACGGCCATCAGCTACGCGCTCGCATCGCCACCGAAGTCGGCGTTTCCGTTGCCGATGTTGAGATGATGGACGGGCGCCTTTCGGGCTCAGACTTTTCGTTGAACGTGCAACAGTCGAATGATGATGATGGGCGCTTTTGGATCGACACGCTGGAGGATGGCGCCACACCTACGGCCGAATTGGTGGGCGAAGAGCATGACCAACGGAAACTGCGCCAATGGTTGGTGGCGGCGATGGGCGCATTGAACCCGCGTGAACGCTACATTGTCATCGAGCGCAAATTACGCGACGAAGGACGCACTCTTCAATCTTTGGGCCAAGAGTTGAACTTGTCAAAAGAACGTGTACGACAGCTAGAGGCAGCGGCTTTTAATAAATTGCGCCGCGGGCTTGAGGGGCAGTCACCCGAATTACAGGCTTTTTTAGGATAGCAACCTATTTTCGTATGCCAAGACTTGTGCAGATGCGTTGCAAAGCCTAAAGCACATGGGTGCAAAGGGGTTAGATAATGCTGGGCAAACGCATACTTTTGATCATTGGTGGTGGCATATCTGCCTATAAAACTCTCGATTTAATTCGTAAAATTCGTGCTGAAGGGGCCGATGTGACGCCAGTTTTGACCAAAGCAGGTCAAAAATTTGTTACCCCCCTGAGTGCAAGCGCCCTTGCGGGATGCAAAGCCTATATTGATTTATTCGACCTGACCGATGAGGCCGAAATGGGTCATATTGAGCTGTCACGCTCTGCGGATCTGGTGGTAGTAGCCCCCGCAACAGCAGATTTAATGGCCAAAATGGCGGCAGGGCTTTCTAATGATCTGGCCTCGACCTTGCTTCTGGCAACCGATAAAAAGGTGCTCCTGGCCCCGGCTATGAATGTGCGTATGTGGCATCACCCCGCCACTCAGCGCAATGTTGCACAACTTCAACAAGACGGCGTGACCTTAGTCGGCCCAACAAACGGCGACATGGCTTGCGGCGAATTTGGCCTTGGACGTATGGCAGAGGCTGTCGATATTTTAAGCGCCATCAAAGATCAGTTTAATGGGGCGGGCCAAGGTTCGCTGGCCAATCGACACGTCATCGTCACGTCTGGGCCAACGCATGAGCCGATTGATCCCGTGCGCTATATAGCCAACCGCTCATCAGGGACGCAAGGTAGCGCCATTGCAACTGCGCTGATGGATTTGGGAGCTAAAGTAACCTTTGTGACAGGACCCGCAACAGCCTCACGACCGCAAGGTGCAACCGTAATCGAAGTACAAACGGCAGCGCAAATGCGCCAAGCCGTGTTTGACGCTTTGCCCGCTGACGCCGCCATCATGGCAGCTGCCGTTGCTGATTGGTATGTGTCCAATGCGGCAATGTCGAAACTGAAAAAAGACGCAAGCGGCCAAGCACCGCAGTTAGAATTTGCGCAAAACCCCGATATTTTGGCTGAGCTGGCGCGCACCACGTCTCACCGTCCCGCTTTGGTCATAGGCTTTGCCGCCGAAACCGACCAAGTTGAGAGCAACGCAACTGCTAAACTTACGAACAAGGGCTGTGATTGGATTTTAGCTAATGATGTGAGCCCAAAAACCGGCATCATGGGCGGACATGAGAATGCGGTCACCTTTATTTCAGCTGATCAAACTGAGGTTTGGCCCCGCCAAAGCAAAACATCCGTTGGCCAGCAATTGGCTGCAAAAATCGCTGCTTATTTTGCACAAAAATAACAGCGGCACTTTATTTGGAATTGTTCTAAAACTTGACTTCTAGGGTCAAGAAGCTCATATCTGCTACTTAGATTGGAGATCGCAATGTTCATTCAAACCGAATCTACGCCAAACCCCGCTACGCTAAAGTTTATGCCTGGCCAGTCTGTTCTTGACTTGGGCACGGCCGATTTTCCCACCGCCGACACGGCCAGCAAATCACCGCTCGCCAACCGAATCTTCGCCGTGGGCGATGTAGCGGGGGTGTTTTTGGGCTCTGACTTCATTACGGTTACAAAGGCTGAAAATTCCGATTGGGACCATATTAAGCCCGCAATATTGGGCGCTATAATGGAGCATTTCCAATCAGGGGCGCCTGCCCTTGAGGGCGAGGCCGCAGCAGCCCATGCCGAACATACAGGCGAAGATGGCGATATTGTAACACAAATCAAAGAGTTGCTTGACACGCGCGTGCGCCCTGCCGTCGCGCAAGATGGTGGCGATATTACGTTTCATGGCTTTGACCGCGGTATAGTCTATTTGCACATGCAAGGCGCTTGCGCCGGCTGTCCCAGTTCCTCCGTAACGCTCAAGATGGGCATCGAAAACATGCTGAAGCACTACGTTCCCGAAGTTATTCGGGTCGAAGCAGTGCTGTGATCGGGCGCTAGGTAAAAATTAGAACGCATCCATGGTGGCCGGGTCGGTCGGCAGAGGCGCATTAGGGCTTGATTTCGTAATGTATCGAACGCTTAAAAATATAATTTCATACGAACGTTTTGTTATCGGCGTCACCGGTCTTTGCATTGTTTCTCTCTATGTATTCGTGCTGACCCAGCATAAGGCGCAGGCCTATCAGCTGGTTCCGTCCATGGCGGTTGAGGCGAAGTCGAAGATCGCCGCTCCCCGGTCCCCGCAAAAACCGACCAGGATCATGCTGGTCGGGTCGACCGATAAGCTGTCCGATGTGTTCAAGCGCATTGGTTATCAGCTTGACGGCGTGCGACGCCATGGAGAGGTGCCACGGCTGTTTCTGGCCGCTCTGCCCCGTGACCTGTCGACGATCAGCGTGCCGGCGGACCGCAAGAACATGTTCATAAAATCGGCATTGCCGCTTATTTTGCATGTCAATGAACTCATCCTGGCTGAGCGCGCCCGGGTTATCTCTCTAAAGGCACGGCTTGATCGCGGCGAAGAGATCGGTTCCGAAGAAACGGCCTGGCTCGACCAGACGCGTGAGCGCTATGACCTCGAAAAGCTTGATTTTGCTGAATTGCTTCTGCGCATAGATGTAATCCCGCCGTCGCTTGCCTTGGCGCAGGGAGCCGAGGAAAGTGGCTGGGGAACTTCGCGCTTTGCTCGTGAAGGCAATGCTCTATTTGGACAAAGAACCTTTAAAGGCACGCACGGCATTGTTCCGCAGAAACGCGACGAGGGCGAAAAGCACCGGGTTCGCGCGTTCGGTCATCTGATCGATGGCGTCAAGGCTTATGCCGATAATCTCAACACTCATCCCGCCTATAAATTGCTGCGCAGCGCGCGCGCGAAAATGCGTGCGGCCGATAACGTTATCGACGGGGCGGCGCTGGCTTCAACGCTGATCAAATACTCAGAACGTCGCGAAAAATACGTGGAGACCATCCAGTTGATAATCCGCGCCAACAATTTTCATCTGTTCGACAAGGCGCGGCTGGGCTACCGGCTGACGGTTATCGCTTCGGACTCCGGCATCTAGCTTCCGAGCTGGCCCCGATCCCGTCTACGTAACGATCACCAAAGATTTCCGGCGGTTATGATTTCGGAATGTAGAATTGCATTCCGAACCAGCGCCATTTCCCACCGCTTTCAGGCATGGTGCAATTGACCCGGGCGCGGCCGGGCGGGAACTTTCGGTCCAATCGGATTTCGACCCGCCCACTGCCGGGGCGCTCGACGCGGGTTTTCCCCTGGCTCGTCGCGTAGCAATTCAAGCGTTTCAAACTCTTCAATGCATCGCCATACACAGTGAACCCATATGAAGGCGGGTTTCCGGCTGGGGTTAATTTGGGATCGGCTGGGGTAACTTCCCTGACCGGCAACGGAAGGGCGTTTGCTGCAAGACGAAACCTGGATAAATCTCCATAAAATTCATTCATGGCGAAACGCGGCAAAAAGTGAAAATCGGCGGCGCTATGCATTACGCCGGAATGTTGTCCAAACGCCGCAACGAAACCGACTTTGATCATATAGGCGCGAACTTCGGCGCTCGATTCCCCATAAGGGTAAGCGAAAAGTTCGGGCCTTTTACCAAGCTGCTCAACGAACCTGGCGTTGGATTTCGCGATATCCGCCATCACCGCCTTCATGCTGGAGCCGGGCATGTGGAGATGTGACGCCGTCTGGCTACCGATGGTCACGCCGTCGCGGGCGAGCTCGCGGATTTGGTTCCATGTCATGTATCCAGGGACCTTGCGATCGATCTGGTCGGTTGCCACAAACAGGGTGAACGGTAGCCCCGCCGCCTTCAGGCGTGGCCAAGCCACCTTGTACACGGACTCGAACGCGTCATCGATGCTGATGCCGATTGCGTTCTCGGGCAGCTGTTTGCCGCGGCGCAGGGCATTGACGATTTCCGGCAGCCCCAAGGGGTTGAGTTTGCCGTTGGTCAATTCTCCGATATGGGATTCGAACTGGTCTATTCGAATGTTGGTCGTCGGATGGGTCTTTTCTCCGAAACGATGATACATGAACACTGTCGCCGAATCGGCGGCATAGGCGAATGATCCGATTCCGGACAGGAATCCGCCTATAAGTGCGACCGTCACCGCTCGTCTTGCCGCCCCTCGCGGGCCCGCAATATCAAACTTGATGGTTGTCATAATCGCCAGTTTCCAAAATTCGTTAGACTTTGTAGCGTGTGATGGCGCGCCGGCACAAGGTTTGATAACCGCGCTGTTTATCTAACCTCGATCCGGCATCATGGAGGCGGAAAGATCTCCGTCGGAAATAAGCGGATAGTCCCTGGAATTGAATAGCTGGTAGTGCCACCATTCGTTGCGGTAGAAATCCCAGCCCGCCGCGGTCATGAGGCCCAGCAGCGTCAGCCTGTTGTGCTGCGCTGCTGGGCTGACCTCGATATTCCCGTGGTGGGAGAGCGGCGTAAAGGCATCGAACCCTGTTCCCATGTCGAGCTCTTGCCCTTTTTGGTCTATCAGGGTCAGGTCAATCGCCACGCCACGGGAATGGGGCGACCCACGCCGTGGATCCGCCAGGAAATCGGGGTCGGGGGTATGATTCCACAGCACCCATTGGGCCTCGCTCGGCCGCAGCGCGTCGAAAAGCTTCAGCCGCAGATCCAGCGCCGATGCCAGCCGGATCGCCGTCGCCAATATTTCGGACGCCTCGCGATGCAAATAGCATATGGCATTGGCATATACCGGCAGTGAGGTAAAATTGCGCTCCGTGGCATAGGCCAGATCGAACTCGACATCATGGGTGGCGGTGGTTATTTCGATGATATCCATGCATTATTATTCCCGTGGGCCGCTGAAAGGCGCGGCGATGCTTCACGTTCAGATCGTTTAAATATAGCACGGCTAAATATAGACCGGCTAAATATAGACCGGCGCGGTGGAAGGAAACGATATGAGACTGCTGGCGATGGACACCGCATCCAATTGCTGTTCCGCCGCAATCTGGTCGGAAGGCGCAATCGTGGCGGCCCGGCATCAGCCGATGACCCGGGGCCATGCCGAAGCCATCATGCCCATGATCCAGGACGTCATGAAGGAGGCCGGCTATGGTTTCGATGACCTTGATGGCTTGGCGGTGACTGTTGGCCCCGGATCATTTACCGGCCTTCGTACGGGTCTCGCCACCGCCCGCGGGCTGGCGCTAGCGACAGGCCTGCCTCTCGGCGGCGTCGGCACGCTTGAAATCGTGGCTCATGAGGCGCTCCCGTATCCGGTCCTGTCTGGCAATGCTCAGGCGGCTGATGGGCCCAGATGTCTGGTGGCGCTCGAAACCCGCCGGGCCGATCTTTATGTGCAGCTTTTTTCATCCGATGCCACGGCGCTGGACGAACCGGCGGCCCTGAGGCCCGAGGCGGTTGCCGCGATGTTGCCGGCGACACCGCTTGTCTTGGCCGGTAACGGCGTTCACCGGTTGACGGAATGGATTTCCGGGCGCGGCGGGAAAGATGTTTTCGCCAATGAGGCGATGGCGCCTGATGCCCGTGCGGTCGCGTCGCTTATGGCGCGGCGGTGGTCGGCGGGGCCGGCGGGTGGCCCGATTCCGGGTTTGCCTCCATCGCCGATTTACGTGCATCCGCCGGAGGCGACCATACCGGTGGCGCAGGGGCGGTTGCGACCATGACGTCGCCGGACATCACTCAAACGCCCTTGATTGTCCCGCTTGGTTCCCGCGATGTGGACGATATTGCGCGCATTCATGTTGCGTGCTTCGATGAGGCTTGGAATGCTCGAATATTGACCAGAATCCTCGCCATGACCGGGGCTTTTGCGCTTGGCGTGAGGCAGGGCGGAGGCGTTCGGCTGGGCAGGCGCCCGCCGCAGGGCGGCGTTGCCGAGGCTCTGGCGGGATTTGCGATCGCACGGGTGGCCGCAGACGAATGTGAGCTGCTGTCCCTTGGCGTTGCCCCCGCCAGCCGTGGGCTTGGGCTCGGCGCCATGATGCTGGATGCTGCTCTGGTCAGGGCGGGCTCGGTCAATGTGCGCAAGTTTTTTCTCGAGGTCGCGGAAAACAACATTCCGGCGCTGACATTATACAAAGCGCGTGGCCTCACCCAGATCGGCCGCCGGCCGAAGTACTATGAAAACAAGGATGGCAGCTTTACCGACGCAATCACCATGCGGGTTGAACTGCCGGAAGTTAATTCTTCCTGATCACCATACGGACATCTTCCGCTTCATATGAAGCTGGCTTGGGCCCATCAAATTCCCCAATTTTCCCGAAATCCATAATTGTATGCCCAAGCTCCTTAACGGAGCGCGGAACGTTTTCAATTGGCTCTGTCCCCCGAAGCAATAATTCCGCTTTTTCGCCGGAAGACATGGCTTCTATTAACAATCGGGCCTTTACGAACGTTATTGGACAGACATCTTCCCTAATGTCCAAAATTTTTTGTATGGAATGGGTCACTTAACAAACCTTGTATTCATCGAATTATTTATCTTTTATATCAGTTTATGATACTATACCTTCATGTAATGTGAATTCTGATGTTTGTGCCTAGTGAACAAAACTAGAGGGATACTTTCGAAATGGCGGAATCGCCGAGTTCCAAGGATCTCCTGGAATGGACCACAATGATCGTGTCGTCCCATGTGGGCAAGACGCCCAGTTCCACGGATGATGTTTCCAGTCTGATCAAGACGGTTCATAAGGCGCTGTCCGGCCTTTCCTCGGGCGCGGAACCGAATTTGCCGGAACCCGCCGTTCCGGTTCGCCGTTCCGTAACGCCCGATTATATCGTGTGTCTGGAAGATGGGCGAAAGCTGAAAATGCTCAAGCGCCATCTCAGTACCGCCTATAGCATGACACCCGACGAATACCGTGAAAGATGGAATCTTCCGGCGGATTATCCCATGGTTGCGCCTAATTACGCACGCCAACGTAGTAATCTGGCCAAGAAAATTGGGCTTGGAACCAAGCGCTCCCGCGGGTAACGGCGAAGGCCAAATTCCCTCCAGACGCAATGGGCAACCTCGGCATTTTTGACTATACTTGACCGAGAACCTATATCAGTCGCTGAGGTTGGGCCAAACATGCATACGCGCATCGAGCAACTTTGCCTCGACAAAGGCATGAAAATGACGGAGCAACGCCGCGTTATCGCGCGCGCGTTGTCGGAGTCCACAGACCATCCCGATGTAGAGCAGGTCTACCAGCGGGCTTCCGAACTTGATCCCAGAATCAGTATCGCAACCGTTTATCGAACCGTGCGTTTGTTCGAGGAAGCCAATATCCTCGAACGGCATGATTTCGGCGACGGGCGCGCCCGTTATGAAGAGGCCGGGCATCGCGACCATCACCACCACCTTATAAATCTGCGAAGCGGTGAGGTGGTCGAGTTCGAGAGCGAGGAACTGGAGGCCTTGAAGCGTAAAATTGCAGTAGAACTCGGTTATAAAATTGTTGGCGAGCGGCTGGAACTCTATGGCATTCCAATCGATGATGGAGACGAGCCGAAGGGCGCCGGACAAAACTAGGATTATTCAATTCGGGAAGCCCGCGCGAAAGCGCCCAATCGCGCCGGTGTGAAT
>JABMOP010000287.1 GCA_013204125.1 Rhodospirillales bacterium
ATTGGAAGCGGTGCGCGTGACCGAGGCTGCGGCGCTGGCCGCTTCGCGCCTGATGGGGCGCGGCGATGAAAAAGCAGCCGATCAAGCCGCCGTCGATGCCATGCGCCGGGCGCTCAACAGCCTCCAAATCAAAGGCACGGTCCGCATCGGCGAAGGCGAGCGGGATGAAGCGCCGATGCTTTATATCGGCGAAGAAGTCGGCACCGGCGACGGCCCGAAAATCGATATCGCCCTCGACCCTTTGGAAGGAACCACCATTACCGCCAAGGGCGGGCCGAACGCGCTGGCCGTCATTGCCATGGCCGAAGCAGGCGGGTTTTTGAATGCGCCCGACACCTACATGGAAAAAATCGCAATCGGCAACGGCTGCCCGGAAGGGGTTGTTGATTTGGATGAAGACACAGGGAAGAATCTTCGGGAATTGGCGAAAGCCAAAGGCGTTGCTGTCGGTGACATTGTTGTCTGCATCTTGGACCGTCCGCGCCATGACGAGTTGATTGCCAAATCCCGCGAAGCCGGCGCGCGCATCACCTTGATCGGTGATGGCGATGTGGCCGGCGTAATCGCCACTTCGCAAGTCGAAGCAGGCGTCGATATTTATATGGGCACCGGCGGCGCGCCCGAAGGCGTATTAGCGGCCGCCGCGCTTCGCTGTATCGGTGGGCAGATGCAGGGACGTTTGGTATTTCGCAATGACGACGAACGTGGCCGCGCCAAAAAATTGGGTATCACCGATTTTGACAGAAAATACAGCTTGCAGGAACTTGCCGGCGGCGAAGTGATGTTTGCCGCCACCGGCGTTACCTCCGGTGCGATGTTGCGCGGCGTTCGGCGTTTCGGAGAAGGCGCCATAACTCACTCGATGGTCATGCGCTCCAAGTCCGGGACCGTTCGGTATATCGAAGCGCATCATAATTTTCAGCGCAAAATCGGCTTCGATCCGGTCGATAACTAAGCCATGGACGGCGCACCGGCAGATCAGCTGGTTTTCGGCGTCGAGCGCTCCCTCTCCGGCAAGCGATGGCTCGAGCGCGGCGGTGATGCGCGCCTCGGGCTGGCCCTGGCCCAGGCGACGGGCCTTCCTGAAATCGTTGGCAGATTACTGGCGGCGCGCGGCATCGATGCGAACGGCGTCGAAAGCTATCTCGATCCTAAACTCGGCTCCCTTTTGCCCGACCCAGCGCATCTTCTCGGCATGGACGCAGCGGTGGAACGTTTATGCACGGCGATTGCCAGCGGCGAAGGCATCGCCGTCTTTGGTGATTACGATGTGGACGGCGCCACGTCCTCGGCGATCCTGGTCCGCTATTTCCGCTCCCTCGGCATCGAGATCGAAGTCTATATCCCAGACCGGATGCGCGAAGGCTATGGCCCCAACGAGGCGGCGCTCGGAGTGCTGAAAGCCAAAGGCGCGTCGGTGGTTATCACCGTCGATTGCGGCACGACGGCTTATGCCGCCTTGTCCGCCGCGCGCGAAATGGGCCTCGATGTCATTGTCGCCGATCACCACGTCGCCGAAGCCGGATTGCCCGAAGCCATCGCCGTCATAAACCCCAACCGCATGGACGATGCCAGCCCGCACGGTCAGCTTGCCGCCGTCGGCGTCACCTTCTTGCTGGTCGTTGGCTTAAACCGGGCGCTTCGCGGTAGCGGCTATTTCAAAACCAACAATCTGGCCGAGCCCAATTTAATGCAATGGCTCGATCTGGTGGCGCTTGGCACCGTTGCCGACGTGGTGCCGTTGACCGGTGTTAACCGGGCGCTGGTGGTGCAGGGGCTTAAAATCCTAGCCCGCCGCCAAAATCCAGGGTTGGTTGCCCTGTCCGATATAGCCGGCATCGATGAGGCGCCCAGCGCCTACCATCTGGGCTTCGTGCTAGGTCCCCGGGTCAATGCCGGCGGGCGGGTCGGAGAATCCAATCTCGGCGTCCGCCTTCTTGCCACCGACGATGACGGCGAAGCCCGCGAAATCGCCGCCCGGCTCAATGACCATAATGTCGAGCGCCGGGCCATCGAAAACGCGATCCAGTCCGCCGCGACCGAGCAAATTGACGAACACGGCGTCGGCGCCATGGTGATTGCCATAGGCGAGGGCTGGCACGCCGGCGTCATCGGCATTATCGCCAGCCGCTTGCGCGAACGCTACAACAAGCCGGCCTTCGTCATTGCCATTAACGATGGCGGCTGCACCGGGTCCGGTCGCTCGATCTCCGGTTTTGATCTTGGCGCGTCGGTCATTGCAGCCCGCCAGAAAGGCCTGATTGAAAAAGGCGGCGGTCATGCGATGGCGGCCGGATTTTCCTGCCTGCCCGAACAGTTGGAAGGGTTTAAAGCCTTCATGGAGGGGCGGGCGGCGCGCCATGTCGCCGAGACCGGTTTTATCCCGACTTTGAACATCGATGCCAATTTGCGCACCGCCGGCGCGTCGCTCGAGCTGATCCGCCAGCTCGAGCGTCTCGGCCCCTTCGGCAGCGGCAACCGCGAGCCGCGTTTTGCCTTTTCAAGCCTCCGCGTCGCCAAGGCCGATGTGGTCGGCAAAGACCATGTGCGCTGCTTCCTGGCCGATCAAAGCGGCGCGCGGCTGGCCGCCATTGCCTTTCGCCAGGCCGATACCGAACTTGGCAAGGCGCTTCTTGATCGCGGCGGGCTGTCGTTCCATGTCGCCGGCAAGCTCCGCGAAAACAGCTGGCAGGGGCGGACCAGCGTTCAATTGCTCATCGACGACGCAGCCGCCGCGCAATGACCGGGGCGCCGGTCCGCTTGGTGATTGCCGTATGCCTGGCCGAAGTCCTGGGCATGACCGGCATGTTTACGTTTCCCGCCTTGCTGCCCCAATTCGTTCCGGCCTGGCGCCTGACCAATACGGATGCCGGGTGGATTTCCGGCATTGTGCTCGGCGCCTATGCGCTCGGCGTGCCGGTCCTGGTGACTTTAACCGACCGCATTGATGCGCGGTTGATCAATATTTCGGGCGCGGTGTTGGCGGCAATCTCGTTGATCGGATTTGCGCTTTTTGCCGAAGGGTTCTGGTCGGCGCTGTTTTTCCGCGCCCTTGCCGGCCTGGCCCTGGCCGCCACCTATATGCCGGGCTTGCGGATATTGGTCGATCGCATCGAAGGCGCCAAGCAAGCCCGCGTCGTCGCTTTTTACACCGCCGG
The DNA here is from genome assembly GCA_013204125.1 of Rhodospirillales bacterium. Classification (GTDB taxonomy): domain Bacteria; phylum Pseudomonadota; class Alphaproteobacteria; order Rhodospirillales; family UBA2165; genus JABMOP01. The sequence goes on from JABMOP010000287.1 coordinate 3,159, forward strand.
TTTCAGCCTTGGCTCGGCGGCGTCTTTTTATCTGGCGGGGGTCTTGAACGGGGCGCTCGGCTGGCGCTGGGCGTTCGGCATTTCGGGCCTTGCCGCCGTCTTGGGCGCCTTGTTGGTTGCCGTCGCCGTCCGCCCGTTAAAGCCCGAACCCGCCGCCGAGAACACGGCGTTTTTCGATTTCCGCCCGATATTGCGCAACCGCGAAGCGCTCGGCTACATTTTAGC
>JABMOP010000288.1 GCA_013204125.1 Rhodospirillales bacterium
GTGGCGGATAATGGTGGCGGCGCTCATCCAGGCGCGGGATAGCTCCTGCGTCACCAAGCAATATTCGAAACAGCCAAGCCCCAGCCCGCCATATTCTTCCGGTATGATGATGCCGAAAAATCCTAGATCAGCCATTTTCTGGATTAACTCGGCGGGGATATCCCCTTCGATGGGGTCCAATTCATTGGCGATGGGGAGGATTTCCTGGATCGCGAAATCCCGCGCCGTTTTTTGAATCAAACGCCGTTCTTCGGTCATCAGGCTGGGCCTATCGTTCATGCGGCGGTTTCCTCTGCCCGGCGGCGGGCGTTGCGCCATAATATGAGCCCGGCGGCGATGGGAACCAGGGCGATCAGCACATTGGAATTATAGACCACGGTCATGGCTTCTTCGATGATCGCCTTGGGCGCGCCATCGACCAATCCGGATGCCGCCGCCAGCAACCCGGCGATGGCGGCGCCGAACGCCAGACCCAGCGCCCGCATGGTGGCCGCCGAAGACGCGGCGACCGGTTTTTCGGCGTCCGGCGCCGCCGCAATCGACCAGGCGATCAGATGGTTGTAGGACATGCCCGTTCCCGTGCCGATCATGATGAAGCAGATGGCGAGCGCCCAGACCGGCCCCGATAGCACGAACACCGCGACACCGATGGTGCCCAAAAACACGAACGTCACGCCAATGCCGATGGAAATGGCGACGGCGCGCCCGGTAAGCCCGCCGACGATCACCGCGCCGGTGGTCCATAAAAACGAGGTGAGGGCGAAGACATAGGCCGCGATAAGCGGTGGCTGACTGTGCAGCACTTGTAAAAACAGGGTGGCGAAAGCGGCGATCATCGTATGGACGACGGAAACAACCACCAATATCCAGTAGGCGGCGCCAAGCTCGGTCCACAGCGACATGGCGCGCGACGGTAACATCCTGTTTTCGGCGTGGCTGTCACGGAGGAAAAAGAAGGTGGTCATCGCCGCCGACAGGGCCACCAGAATGATCCGCGTGGTGATGGTGTCGACTTGGCTCGAATAGCTTAAACACATGATGGCGGCGGCCAAGAGGCCCAAGCGCATGGTCGGGAAACCCTTGCCCGTCCCTTCCACCTGGGTTGCCGGGACGAAGCGCCAGACGAGGATGATGAACAGCGCCGCAATCGGTGTGACCGCCCAAAACGCCCCCCGCCAGGAGCCCATTTCGGCAAACACGCCGCCGAATGTCGGGCCGATGATGGTGGCCAGGCCCCAGGTCGCCGAGATGAAGGCAAGCGCGCGGGCGCGGAGATGCGCCGGCACAACTTCGCCGATCATGCCATATGATTGAGAAACAATCGAGCCGGCGCCAAGCCCTTGGATCAGCCGCCAGAACACCAAGGTCGTGATGCTGCCCGACATCGCCGAGCCAAGGGTGGCGATTAAAAAAATAACGCCCGCCGCCGCATAACCGTTGCGCCGCCCGAAGGCGCGGCGGATCGGCTCGGCGCTCGACGTGCCGACGATGGAGCCCATGGAAAAGGCGACAAAGGTCCAGGTGTAAAGCCGCATACCGCCGACATCGGCAATTACCGTCGGCATGATCGAGGCGATCAAATAAACATCGATGCCGAATAACAATACACCCAGATTGAGGATAAGCGTGGTCGGCGCAAGACCGTTCCGAAACAAATCCGCCCAGCTGGCGGATAAGGCGGCGGTTGGCGCGGCGCTGGTGGGGATATTTTCGGCCATGTTATTCGGCTGCCTCTGTTTTAGGCGTGGGTCGGTGGCGCCGGCTCAACAAAAGCGGCAGGCAGACGAGGATCGCAAGGACGGCGAAGATGACGTTAATGCCGAACACCCAATTCATGGCATGGGCGAGGATGCTTGGCTCCGGCGTCGTGCCCAGCCCGGCGATTGCGGCAATGATCCCGGCCATCGACGCACCAAACGCGATCGCCAGCGTGCGCACCGTCTGCACCGATGCGCCGGCGATATGGCGTTCATGTTCTTCGGCGCCGGCAATGGCGCGCTGGATCAGCGGGTTGTTGAAAAACCCGGTGCCGAGGCCCATCAGGAAAAAGGCGATTGATAGATAGAGGACCGGGCCGGAAGTGACGAATAAAGCAACCCCAATGGCGCCGATCAAAAGAATGACCAGCCCCAGCCCGATGGCAACCAATTCCAAAACGCCGCGCCAAGTGGCGACGATGAAGGCGCCGCCGGTCCAGGCAAAGGACATGATGGCCGACAAATAAGCCGCCGCCAGGGGCGTCGATCCATGAAGTTTCTGCAAAAATAACGTCGCATAGACGTTGAGGAAGACGATGACGACAGTGGTCAGGAACAAGGTCCAATAGGCGATGCCCATTTGCCCGGCGAGAGACGTGGCGCGCCGTGGCACCATGGTAATTTCGGCGCGGCTATCCAGGCGGAAGGCGACAATGGCGAGCACGGCGGAAAAGAGGATCAGAAGCGCCCGCGCCCAGTTGGTATCGACATTGGAGGTCAGGCTTAACGTCAGCACCGAAGCCGCCAGCAGCGCCAGCCGCCGGTAGGGAATGGTCTTTAAGTCTCCGTGGCCGATGGTCGGGACGATGATCTTCCATGCCGCCACGGTGACGATCAGGCTGAGCGCGCAGAGCGCCCAAAAGGCGCCCGGCCAGTATCCCAATTCGGCGAAGATGCCGCCGAAGCCCGGCCCGATCAAGGTGGCGACCCCCCAGACCGTGGAAA
>JABMOP010000289.1 GCA_013204125.1 Rhodospirillales bacterium
CTCTTTTTCCTTGGCGGCGTCCCACTGGACCATCATTTCGTCCAAGCTGGCATCGCGCATCGCCCGGCCTTGATCTGTTAGGCTGCGCTCCATCACAGAAAACCGGGATTCGAATTTATGATTGGCGTGACGCAACGCTTCTTCCGGATCGATCTCCAATTTACGGGCCAGATTAACCATCGAAAAGAGGACATCGCCCATTTCATCTTTCAAGCGCGCCGCATCCGGGCGGGGGGCCTTCAATTCCTCGTCCAGCTCTTCCAATTCTTCGCCCAATTTATCCATCGCGCCCGCCGCGTCCGGCCAGTCAAAATGCACCCGCGCCGCCCGTTTCTGGAGCTTAAACGCACGGAGAAGGGCGGGCAGACCACGCGCCACGCCGGCCAATGCGCCGGTTTCTTCATTTTCGCCGCCTTCGGCACGCTCGGCCGCTTTTAATTCTTCCCAGGCGATAGTTTGCGCCGCCGCGCCGGTGACTGTTACATCGCCAAATACATGCGGATGGCGGCGCACCATTTTATCCGAAATAGCGCCGACCACATCATCAAACGCAAATTGTCCTTCTTCGGCGGCCATTTGCGCATGGTAGACCACTTGCAGCAAAAGATCGCCCAATTCATCTTTCAGCGCCGCCCGATCGCCGCGCTCGATCGCGTCGGCCACTTCATAGGCTTCTTCGATGGTGTAAGGCGCGATGGTGGCAAAAGTCTGTTCGATATCCCACGGGCAGCCGCCATCGGGATCGCGGAGGCGGGCCATGATCGATTTCAGGCCCTCAATGCCCATGATGCCCATCTCGCCTTTTTCACTCATATCTCTGCCTCTCGTAACCTCTAATTGTCGCATAATGTATATTATGTAACATACCAATGTTTTGCTAATTGATTAATTATTATCAATGTGTTGCAAAACTAACCTAATTTTAATATTTAACAATTCACCTATCCTCATTGACTTCTAAAACCATGCCATCATAGGCCGGCTCTATTCCTTCGGGCAATGCTTTGCGCAAGGTGCCGTAATCCAGGCGGTGGCTCAGATGGGTCAAAACGGTGCGTTTGGCGCCCACCCTTTTTGCCCATTCGACGGCTTTATCCACATGCGCATGGGTGACGTGCGGCTCTTGCCACAACGAGCCGACCATCCAGGTTTCGATGCCATCCAAGATATCAAAGTTTTGTTCCGGCATTTCGACCAAATCGGTGCTGTAGGCAAAATTTCCAAAACGGTAGCCAAGGGTCCGCATAAATCCATGATCCTGGTCCATCACCTGAATTTCGACGCCGCCAAGCGAAAACACGTCGCCCGGCGCAATCACTTCGATTTCGAGGCATGGTTTGTAGTAAATAGTGGCGTCCTCGCGGAGCGGCGTCAGCACATAGGGAAAACGGGCTCCGATAACATCGCGGGTCGCCTGATCCGCATAAGCCGGGATAATTTGGCCCATGGCCCGGTTGACGCCGCGCAATTCGTCGATGCCGTGCAGATGATCCGCATGGGCATGGGTGTAAAGAACCGCGTCGAGGCGGTCAAAATCGTATTTGAGCATCTGCGCCCGTAAATCCGGCGAGGTATCGACCAAAATGCGCGTCCCGCCGCTTTCCACCAAGATGGACGGTCTAAGTCGTCTGTTTTTGGGGTTTTTTGGATCACATTTGCCCCAGCCTTCGCCGACCATGGGCGTGCCGCCGGAATGGCCTGAGCCGAGTACGGTGACCCGCATTAACGCATCTCCGCCTTGGCAAAGGCGCTAAAGAAATTCTCGGTCGTGGTGCGCGCCAGCTCTTCAGGCGCAATGGCGAACATTTTTGCGACAAAATCCGCCGTATGGGCAACGAAGGCCGGCTCGTTGCGTTTGCCGCGCATCGGCACCGGGGCCAGGAACGGCGCATCGGTTTCGACCAAAATCCGCTCTAACGGCAGGGTTTTGGCGATTTCGCGGAGATCGCCGGCATTGGCGAAGGTGATAATGCCCGACAGCGAGATATAGAACCCGAGATCGAGCGCCGTTTTGGCGACTTCTGCACCCGCCGTAAAGCAATGGATGATGCCCGGAATGGCGCCATTTGCCGCTTCTTCGGTCAAAATTTCGATGGTCCGTTGATCGGCGTCCCTGGTATGGACGATCAAGGGCAACCCTGTTTCCTGCGCAGCCTTGATATGAACGCGAAAATTGGCTTCCTGGGCGTCCCTTGGGCTTTTGTCGTAGAAAAAATCAAGCCCGGTTTCGCCGATGCCGATGACCTTGGGCCCCGCCGCCCGGGCCAACAGATCGCCTAAGGTAACCGGATCTTCGGCGTCGGAATCATGGGGATGAACGCCGATCGTGCTGAAGATGTTTTCGTGCTCGATGGCGATGGCGTTAACCGCATCGAATTCGGATAGGCGCGAGCAGATGCAGACCATGTGCGAGATGCCGGCAGCGGCGGCGCGGGCCAAGACGCCGGGTAAATCTTCGACCAATCCTGGGTAGTTTAGATGACAATGACTATCGACGAGCATGAACGACCTTATGATTTGGCGAGACGAACAACAGTACACGGCAACGCCAGTGGACGATAAAAATAACAAGCGCCCTTTTTCTTGGGCGCACCAAACGCTACTCTGGCAATCCCGAATAATTCACTAACATAACTGCAGCCTTAAGGAAGCCCCCAAATGCCCAAAGTCGCCGTGCCGCTCGGTTATTTCAAATTTTTCCCCGACATGACGGCGGAGCTTGAAGCCGCCTACCCCGGCGCCAAATTCAACGAGCCCGGGCCGTTGTTGCAAGGCGACGATTTGATCGATTTCCTAAAAGGCTATGAGGTCGCGGTGATCGGCCTCAACCGCTTTACAGACGAGGTCTGCAAGGCCCTGCCGGAGCTTAAAATCGTCTCGCTCTGTTCGGCCGGGGTCGATCATATTGACCCGGCGATCCTCAATAAATACGGCATCAAAATGTGGTGGGCGCCGGGCATCAACAAAATTTCCGTCTCCGAATTGGCGGTGTGTTACATGGTCTTCATCATCCGCCGGGTGCATTTTTTCGCCAATGTATTGAAGGCCGGCAAATGGACCGGGCCGACCGGCTTCGGCGCCGATCTGCGCGGCCATACGGTCGGCATCCACGGCGTCGGCCATATCGGCAAGGAAGTCGTCAAATTGCTGCAACCGTATGGCGTCCATATCCTCGCCTGCGACCGCGAAGATTTCTCCGATTTTTACGACCAATTCGACAATGTGGAAAAAGTCGATGCGGACGAGCTGTGGGCGCGCTCCGACGTGTTGACCATCCATCTTTCGCGGAATTCTTCGACCATCGATATGTATACCGGCGCCGTCTTGGATAAAATGAAGCCGGGCGCCATCCTCATCAACGCGGCGCGCGGCAATTTGGTCGATGAAGACGCCCTGGCCGAACGTTTGAAAAGCGGCCATATCGCCGGCGCGGCGTTTGATGTCTTTGCCGTCGAGCCGGCCAACGGCAACAAGCTGATCGATCTTCCCAATTTCTTCGCCTCCCCTCATATCGGCGCCACCACGACCGAAAGCTGGCAGGCGATGCTGCGTTCCGGCATCCACGGTATCGAACACGCCTATGACCCCGTGCCCGGCGATTATCCGTTCGATTGAGGGGCGGCAACTACAAACATGTGCTTTTTTGCAACGCCATGTCGCGCCGGTTTCAACGCCTGGTAGGCTTCCTCCGCGCCGCGTCCAGGGAATGTACCGCCCTGCGACAGTTTTCGCCGTTTCCCTAAAAACATGTGCTTTTATGTGCTTTTGTATGCTTTTGCATGCTTTTTGGATTTTTTGCTTCCGTAAATCCGGCGATGCCGATGATAGAACAAACAGCGAACAATTACAAGGGAAATTACAAGGGAAATCACATGGGGATTATCGGCTCGATTACGCGGCTGCGACCGCCCGCCTGTTTTCCCGATATCTTAAGTAAAGGAGCACCAACGACCCGGCCACGGAGAGGGCGATAGCCCAGAGCGATTCCTGACCGAACCAGATGGTCGAGCTGCCGACAAACAAGGCGCCAATCAACAGCAATAACGGCCACAGGATACCAATTGCGCTGGTGGGTTCGAAATCTTGAAAGCCGCGCGCCAATATCCACCCGGCAACCGCCGCCGAGACGAAGGCATAGAAAATCGCAAGCGGCGTGCCGTCGAACAGAAGCGCCGGATTGAACGCCCACAGGAACGGCAATAAATAGGCGGCGACGGCCAAACGCATGCCGACCAGCCCGGTGCGCCACATGTCCGATCCGGCCATGCCGGCGGCAACCATCGAGGCGATGGCCACCGGCGGGGTCAGCATGCTGAGGAGGCCGAAATAGAACAGGAACATATGCGCCGCCATCGGCTTCAAGCCCATATCGATCAGCGCCGGCGCGACCACGGTGACGAGCACGATATAGACGGCGGCGGTCGGCATGCCCATGCCGAGAATAATGGCGATCACCGCGGTCAGCATCAGCATCACCAAGATGCCGGCGCTTTGGCCGATGGCGGTCAAAATAAGCGACAATTGGAAGGCCAGCCCGGTGGCGTTCAAAACGCCGATGACGACCCCCGCCGCGCCGCCGATCATAATCAGCGGCACCAGGTTGGCGCCGCCGCCGAATATGAAATCGGTCCATTGTTCGGAGGTGGGAAGCGCCCGGTTTTTGAGGATCATCAGGACCAACAGGCCGCCGCAGGAATACATCGCCGACAGCCCCGGATTGTAGCCGAGACCAAACAGGAAATAGAGCAATATCCCGATCGGCAAAAGATAAACCCAGCCGCCGATAAAGACCTGGAAGGGCTTGGGCAAATCGGCCTTGGGCAGGCCCGAGAGGCCGAACTTGGCGGCGATGGAATCCACTTGAAGAAACAGCACCAGATAATAAAGGATCGCCGGAATTGCCGCCGCCAGGATCACGTCCTGATAGGCAACTTCCAGAAATTCGGCGATGATGAACGCCGTCGCCCCCATGATCGGCGGCGCGATCTGTCCGCCGTTGGAGGCCACGGCCTCGATGGCGGCGGCGTATTTGGCCTGGAAGCCGGATTTTTTCATCAACGGGATGGTGACAATGCCGGTCGACATGATGTTGCCGACGGTCGACCCCGAAATCATGCCGAAGGCGCTGGAAGCGACCACCGCCACCTTGGCCGCCCCGCCCCGCCGGTGGCCCATCCAGCCCATGGCGAGATCGTTGAAAAATGTCGCCCCGCCGCTGACTTCCAATAATTTTCCAAACAGGATAAAGGCCAGAACCAATTGCGCGACGACGCGGAGAACGAGGCCGGGGATACCGTTATTATCGGCGTAGAGATAAAGAACCACCTTGGTCGGCGGAAAAACTTCGGCTTCCAACGGCGGCGGCAGAAGATCGCCGAAAAAGGCATAAAGGATGATAACCCATATCAGCCCGGCGATGATCTTACCCGCCGATTTGCGCAGCCCTTCGAGCATCAGCAGAATGGCAACGATGCCGGGCCCCCACATATCGGGCGTCCGGTCGGCCATGCGCACCATCCAGTCTTCGAAATTGTAGCCCATCCAGAACCACGACAAAAAACCGGCGATGGCGAGGATAATCTCCAGCGCCCCGGCTTTTTTGCCGTAAGGCTGTTGGAGCATCGCGGCGGCGACCGCCAGGCCGAGAAGCACCACCACCACCTGTTGAAAGGTAAAGGCGAGCCCCAAATAATAGGGAACGTTGAGGATCCAGGCGACCCCGAGGATCGGGATGGCGCCAAGGAACGCGCGCAAGACCAGGAAAACGGCTCTGTCCATTACGTTTTCGGACCGTCTTTACGCGCGCTATTTACCCTTGGCTCTCAGACCTTACCAGCGACCGGCGTCGTGCTTTTCGTTGGCGGCGGTCCACAGGCCCACTTCTTTATAATATTTGGCGGCGCCCCGGTGATACGGAATGGGGTTGAGCGGCGTGACCAATTGCTCCGCCTTGACGGCGCGCAAAGGCGGAATGTCTTTTTGCAATTTTTTCCAATGCTGATGCAGGGCCTTGGCCATATTGTAGGCGTCTTCATCGCTGACCTGGCTACCGGCATTGAGGTAGGTATCAAAGGTTGCGATCTTGGTCGCGCCGCGCACGAATGGAATGCGTTTTCCAGGTTGCATGACCTGGGTATAGAGGCCGGACATGCCCTTTTCCATGAATTCGTCGGTGCCCTTGGGGCCCAAAGACAGAACCCGCAGGCCGCCCGGCACCGACGCGTGAGCTTTGCGCATGGCGGGCATGGTGAGCGCAACGGTGGTCGAATCGGCGCGCCCTTCGACGACCATGGCGATGGCCGAGACAACGCCGCCGGCATCAACCGATTTCACATCATTTTCGGAAAGGCCCGCGGTTGCCAAAATGGCCCGGTTGGCTTGGCCGAGGGAGACGTTGGTCTTGAAATTGACGACCACTTTCTTGCCCTTCAAATCGGCGATGGTTTTAAGCCCGGAATTCTCTTTAACGATGTACATGTAGGGCAAAATCCAAACGCGGGCGATGGTGCGCACGTTTTTCATGGCGGATTTGTAAGGCGCCGCGCCTTTATAGGCCATGCCCGAATCCAGGCTGGAATTGAGGCCGAGGGTAATTTCGCCCTTATCCATCAGCGGCAGATAGACCGACGAGCCGGCATGGGGCTGACCGGTGGAGCGAATTTTAAGATTTTCCTGGAACAATTTGGCGAACCCGCCGGCAATCAGGAAATAGGCGGAACCGGCCGGGTTCGAGCCGATGGTGATGCTTTTGAGCTTGGCTTCGGCGGTGGTCGCCGCGCCGGAAAGCGCAAAGGCGCCCGCCGTGCCGGCGAGCACCAAAGTTGCAAGTGATTTTGAAATCTTCATGAATTTATCTCCCAGTTACAGATGAACGCGCGAATTTATGATCGTTTTTTGAATTACCGCTAAACTACCCGCAAAATTTTGCGGCGTATAGGAAAAACTAGCAGCGCGTCTCACTTCAACAACAAGCGGCGCGCACGAAGCTCACCCCTCCCCTGGTGGGAGGGGCCAGGGGGAGGGGAAATTTCAGATATGGGGAGGGGGAATTTCAGATAATGAAATATCCGCGCCCATCAAGGGGGAGGAAGAAGGACCAGGCGGCGCACCCGAAGATCACCCCTCCCCTGGTGGGAGGGGCTAGGGGGAGGGGGAAGGCCAGCTTAACCGAGCGCCACGGTTCTATAGTCCGCCGGCGAGGTGATTTCGATCAGTTCCAGATCGTCCGAACATTCAAGCTCGTTATGGACAATGGCGGGCGGTTGCAGGCAGCAATCGCCGGGGCCGAAAATATGCTCCTGTTCCTCCACCCCGCCGTCTTCGCCGGTCACATGATAGACGAATTTCACCCAGCCTTTGAGCACATAGATCATCTGAAAGCCAAGTTCGTGGGTATGGAGGCCGGTGGTGTGCAGCCCCGACGTATCGCCGCCGTCGCGCACCCGAATAACATGCGCCCTGAACTGCCCGCCCGTCGCCCCGGCAATGCCAAGATCCCGATACTCAAAAAAATCCCGGAGGCCGCTGGCCCATTCGGCGTCCTTGGCGGGGGATGTGGAGAAGGCGAAGTCTTGGGGGACTGATTTCGCTGTGGGTGTTTTGGCGTCCATGGAGTGCGCCTCCTGTTGGGATTGCTACATTTTCTTGATTTTAAACCAAGTTATGCGCGAATGTCAGAAGGAAGTATTTCAAAACATACCGTGACTAAAATTATGCTACTATTTAATGTAAAATAAAAATTTTATATAGACTATTGCGCGAAATAAGCTACCAGCTGTATATAAAACAAAGAAAATTTAATTTCACATTATATAGCCTCCTGTAGCGAGTGATATGGAAATTCCAGTGAACTTTTTTGAAATTGATTTTATTGAAGCTGGCGAAAAAAGAAGCGGCGATGCTATTGCCCTTCGATACGGTGATCTAGATGGGGACAATAAAACAATTCACATTGTTGACGGTGGATTTACTGATGACGGCACCAAACTCGTGGAGCATATTAAAAAATATTATGAAAATCCTGACACAATTGACCACGTTATTTCAACTCATCCAGATGTAGACCACGCCGCAGGACTCCAGACTGTCCTTGATTCTTTCGATGTTCAAAATTTATGGATGAATCGTCCTTGGAATCACATCCAAGAATTAAAACCGCTTTTCGAGTACGACTACACTGACGCCGGGTTAGAACAAAAGTTAAAGAAAAATTTTCCGTACACTAAATTGCTAGAAGAAATTGCCACCGACAAACAGATTCCAATCAGAGATGTATTTCAAGGC
>JABMOP010000290.1 GCA_013204125.1 Rhodospirillales bacterium
GGGCAACGATCAGGTGCGCTTTGAATTGGCCTATTACGCCCTCAACCCGGATATCAAAATCATCGCGCCGTGGCGGGAATGGGATTTGAGCAGCCGCACCAAGTTGATCGAATATGCGGAACAACACCAGATCCCGATCCCCAAGGACAAGCGCGGCGAAGCGCCGTTTTCTCAAGACGCCAATCTTTTGCATATTTCGTCCGAAGGCAAAATCCTCGAAGACCCGTGGACCGAGCCCGATCTATCGACCATCCTGACGCGCATGGTGACACCGATGGACGCGCCCGATACGCCGCTGGAAATCACCATCGATTTCGAAAAAGGCGATCCGGTGGCGGTCGACGGCAAGAAATTAGGGCCGGCGGATTTGCTCGCCAAGCTCAATGATCTCGGCGGCGCCAACGGCATCGGCTGTATCGATATCGTTGAAAACCGTTTCGTCGGCATGAAATCCCGGGGGGTGTACGAGACGCCGGGCGGCACGGTTTTGTTCCATATGCGGCGCGCCATGGAAAGCCTGACCCTCGATAAAGGCGCCATGCATTTGAAGGACGCGATGATGCCGGGCTATGCCGAAATGATCTATAACGGTTTCTGGTTCGCGCCCGAACGGGAAATGATGCAAGCCGCGATCGACAAGGCATCCTTGCGCGTGACCGGCACGGTCAGGGCAAAGCTTTATAAAGGCAACGTCATCATCACCGGGCGGAAATCACCCTACAGCCTTTACGACGAAGCCGTGGTGACGTTCGAAGAAGACAGCGTCTACGACCAACGCGACGCCGAAGGCTTCATCAAACTGAACGCGCTCCGGCTCCGGCTGGCGGGAAGATTGAAGGACTGAGGCTAGCCGTACTTCTTTTCCATATCGTCCAGCATATTCCAGATGCGGTCGATATGTTCGTCGACCGGGTAGGACCGATACCACATGGATTGGGTGCGGTTGGGATCACCGAGGTAATATTGCTCGTAGAGCCTTTGGCGGCCTGAAAATCCCGAGAGCGCGGCATCGTAGGCGAGGCGCAGAAGCTGGGTCCTGGATTTGGCGTCGGCGTTGACGCTTTGGAAATAAGTCTCGACGCTGTCCTTCATTTCGCCGGCCAATTCGGCCATCGAAGGCGCCGCGACCAGCCCACCGGCGCCAAGGGTGGTGATAATTTCGCATTGGCGGTTATACATTTTCCAGAACATCGACTGCCACACTTGCAGGCTGCGCGTGCCCGGCGAGAAAATGCCGTGTTCGGTCTCAAAGGCTTCGGCTTCGGCGGCGATGCGGCAGGTGCGGGCAAATTCGGCGATGCTCATGGTTTCGGCCAAGAGCACCTGCACCGGATTGTGCTGGTCGATCTTGGTCGTGCGGGCGAGGGCGAAAGTAAGCGCCATCATGAATTCGGCCTTCGATGTGGCGCGGACAACCGATTGCATCACCATATGCGGATAGATTTGCCCGGCTGCCGTCACTTCACCGTCGAATTCCGGGTCGCGGTGGATGAACACTTTTTCCCACGGCACCAGCACGTTTTCGAATATGGCGAGCCCGTCCGATTCGTCGTAGCGGGCGGAAAAGGGGTAGTCCATCACTTCGGTCGAGCGCATATCGGCAAATGACGGTCGGCAGACGAATTTAAGGCCGGGGGTTGCCGTCGGGATTGCGAAGCCGAAGGAAAAATCAGTGGTCTTGATTTTTTCTTCTGATTGCCAGCGCACCGCCGCCGGCATGACCACAATTTCATCGGCCAGAGCGCACAGGGTCGCCACCATGCGGGCACCGTTGATTATAATGCCGGCATCGGTCTCTTTGACGATATGGGCGGCGATATCGGATTCCTGCAAATGCGCCGGTTTTGATCTGTCCACTTGTGGATTGACCAGGACATGGGTCATCACCAGATCGTTTTCGCGTACATATTCATGGTAGTTCCGGACGTTGTCGCCGCCTTTAAAACTATCGCGGTCGAAAATATCACCCGCCGCCGCATAGGCCGACCACATGACGTTTTTATAATCCGGGCTGCGCCCGAGCATTCCGCAAGTTTCGTCCATCCAGATTTTAATGGCATCGTTGCGCGCGATCAGATCGTCTTTGGATTTGGGCTGCAAATGGGTCATGCCGACGGGTTCGCCGGTGGCGGGCGAGGGATAGGTAAGTTGGGGGCTTAGTTTCTTGTCGTGCTGCATCTCGAACAGGCCGGCCATGGTTTCGGCGACCAATTTGAAACGCCGGTCGGTGGTGACGTCGTGCACGCGTTCACCGTCGATCTGGATATGGCGGTCGTCTTTAAGCCCGTCGAGATATTGGGCGGCGGTTCTGATCGGCATTGCGCGGTCCCCTTAAGCGCCCTATTTAACCCGCTTTATTGTCTTGGAGCCAACGGAGGGTATTTTCGATGGTTGCCAGCGGCACCAGCATTTCAGGATGGAACGGCACCGGCGCTTCGCCGCGTGATATTTTGATCGGCAAGGAAGGATCGGCGATGGCGCCTTTGCCGATGCCGATAAAATCGGCTTCGCCGCGCTCCAACAATTCCGTCGCCGCTTTTGGATCATGCAGATTACCGGCGGCGATAATCGGCAGGCCCGCGTAATCCCTGGCCAGCCCGGCGAGCGAGTGGCCGGAATTAAACACTTCCGCCGCGCCATCCCTGGCCGCGATATGGATGAAATCGGCGCCGGCTTCCTTAAGGCTTGAAAAAATAATCTTGGCGTCATCCGCGCCGCCCGGCCAGCGGTGATCAAAATCGTTGACCTTGCCCTCTGATATGCGGATGCCGGTGATGCCGCGCCCGGCAATTGCGCCCCGGACGGCGGTCACGGTGCGGCAATGAAGGCGCAATCTGTTTTCAAGGGCGCCGCTATACTCGTCCTGGCGCTGGTTGGTGTAATCGGTCAGAAATTCATCCAGCAAATATCCGGTGGCGCCGTGAATTTCGACGCCGTCAAATCCGGCGGCGATGGCATTCTCCGCCGCCTCGGCATGGCCGCGAATGACATCGTCGATCCCTTTTAACGTAATTTCCTCGGGCATTTCATAAGGCCCGGCGCCGCCGAAGCGCGGTGATTTTTCGCCCTTGGGCAGAACCTTGGAAGGCGCGATCGGCCGACCGCCATAGGTGTTGCCCAAAATCAGCGCGCCGGCGTGCATCAATTGCACGATGATTTTGCCGCCGGCCTGGTGGACCGCATTGGTGACCCGGCGCCAACCCGCAATTTGTGCACCCGACGCGAGGCCCGGCTGCGTCGGATAGGCCTGGCTGGATTTTAAATCGGTAAATGTGCCTTCGGCGACGATCAACCCAAAGCCGCCGGCCGCAAAGGCGGCGTAATAATCCCGCATTTCATCGGTGGCAACGCCGCCCGGCGTCGCGCTGATACGTTCCATCGGCGCCACCACATAGCGGTTGGCAAGTGCGAGCCCGCCGAGCCTGCCGGGCGCAAACAATTTGGGATATTTGCCTCCCGGCATAGGATCTACCCTCTTAAAACGCCGCCGGTTTGTTTGGTGGCGTTGGCGACAATTTTGTCGGAAACGGCTTCGATTTCGCTATCGGTGAGCGTCGCTTCAGCCGGTTGCAAGGTGACGGCAATGGCGATGGATTTTTTCCCCGCTTCCATGTCTCCGCCGGTGAAAACGTCGAACACCCGGACCTCGGTAATCAATTTGCTATCGGCGGATTTTGCGGCGCGGGCCAAACTATCCGCCGCTACCTTATCATCGACGACAAAAGCAAAATCCCGGGTGACCGATTGAAACGGCGAGAGCTCCAACTTTGCCCGCGCCGTTCCGCGTCCGGCTTTTGGGCTTGGCACGGTGTCCAGATATATTTCGAACGCCGCAATCGGCCCGGCGACATCCATTGCCGCCAACACGCGCGGGTGGATTTCGCCAAAATGGGCAAGCACGGTTTTTGGTCCAAGCTGCAAGCTGCCGGACCGGCCGGGGTGGTACCAAGCGGGCGCCTCATTGGTAACTTGCACCGAGCCCGCCGGCGCGCCGATCTGGGCCAAGATGTCTAAAACATCGGCTTTGGCGTCGAACACATCTGCGGCGCGCGGCCTGTTTGTCCAGGCGCGGGGCTGGATGTTTCCGGCGCGCACCCCGGCGGCGACAATGGATTGATCGTCCGGCGCCTCGCCGGCGTATTGCGGGCCGACTTCAAACAGCGAAATATCGGAAAATCCCCGGTCTGCATTGCGCCCCACCGCGGCGATCAAATTTGGCAGGATCGACGGGCGCATGACGTCCAGATCGGAACTGATCGGATTGGCGAGATGGATTTCATCGGGCACACCGCCGAATAGATCCGCATGCGCCGATGGCAGAAATGAATAGGTGACCGCTTCGGTTAGCCCGCGCCCGGCCAGCCCGCGCCGCGCCCGTCCACGCCGATCCTGAGCCAAATTGACGGCCCCGGTGGGGAGAGCGTGGGCGGACGGCAGCGACACTGCGGGAATATTATCAAAGCCATTAATGCGGATGACTTCTTCCACCAGATCGGCTTCGCCGACAACGTCGCGGCGCCAGGATGGCACGGCGGCGTCCCAACCGCCGTCTTTGGCGGTCACGGTGAAACCTAGATCGGTGAGAATTTTTTCGATTTTTTCGCCCGGCACTTGGACGCCGCCCAACTCGGCAACGCGGGATTGCCGGAGAAAATAACTGCGTTGCCATGCCGGCTCCTGGCCGGCGATGACGAGTTCGCTGGCGTCGCCGCCGCAAATGGATTGGATCAATTGGCTGGCGATTTCCGCGCCTTCGATCAAGAACGCCGGATCAATGCCGCGTTCGAACCTGAAACGGGCATCGGATAGCAAGTTCAATTTGCGCCCGGTCATGGCCGTGCGGGCCGGATCGAAATAGGCGCTTTCCAAAAACACGTTGACCGTATCGCCGGTGCAACTGGTGGCGTCGCCGCCCATGACGCCGCCCAAGCCATCGGCCTGGGCATCGTCGGCGATGACCGTCATTTCATCGTCAAGTTCGTACTCCTTGCCGTCGAGGGCTAAAAACTTTTCACCCTTTTTGCCCAAACGCACGTGAATATTGCCGATTAATTTGTCGGCATCGAACACATGCAAGGGCCGGCAATAGGCGATGGTCATCAAATTGGTGATATCGACCAAGGCCGAAATCGGACGCAGACCAATTTGCAAAAGCTTTTCTTGGAGCCAATCGGGGCTCGGTCCGTTCTTGATGCCGCGAAAATGGCGGCCGACGAAATAAGGGCAGGCATCCGCCGCATCGCCCAAATCCAGAACGACCGAGACCGGGCTTTCGTAGACGCTTTTGACCGCCTTCAAATCAATCGGCTTCAAGGCGCCGATGCCGGCGGCGGCAAGATCGCGGGCAATACCCCTGACGCCTAAGCAATCGGCGCGGTTGGGGGTGACGGCGATATCGAAGACCGGGTCCGAAAGGCCCATGATGTCTGCAGCAATGGCGCCCAAGGGGGCGTCACCCGGTAATTCAACAATGCCGTCGTGATCGTCGGAAAGGCCCATTTCCCGTTCGGACAAAAGCATACCGTTGCTTTCCACGCCGCGAATTTTGGTTTTTTTCAAGGTAACATCGATGCCGGGGATATAGCTGCCTTCGCCGGCAAAGACGCCTTTCATGCCGGCGCGCGCATTGGGCGCGCCGCACACGACTTCGAAGGTGCCGTTGCCGGTATCGACCGTGCAGACTTGGAGGCGGTCTGCGTCCGGGTGCGGCTTGGCGTCAATGACATGGGCGACGACGAAGCCTTTTAATTTTTCGGCCGGATCATCGACGCTTTCAATTTCGAGCCCGATCATCGTCAGGGTATCGGCGATTTCCTGCACCGAGGCGGTGGTCTCCAGGTCTTTTTCCAACCATTGCATTGAAAATTTCATACCGCCGCCCTGCCCACCAAAGACGGTACGTCGAGCCCGGCAAAGCCAAAATGTTTGAGCCAGCGATAATCTGAATCATAGAACGTGCGAAGATCGGGAATACCGTATTTCAGCATGGCGAGCCGTTCGATACCGACGCCGAAGGCAAAGCCTTGGTATTTGGTGGAATCGATACCGCAATTTTCCAAAACGTTGGGGTGGATCATGCCGGAACCCAAAATTTCCAGCCAGTCGCCGGTACCCTTGTCATCCCCCCGGCCGATGGTCAGGGTGCCGCTTTCGAACGAGCAGCCGATATCGACTTCCGCCGATGGTTCGGTGAACGGGAAATAAGACGGGCGGAAACGCACCGGCAAATCCTGAAGCCCGAAAAAGGCACGGAAGAAATCGTTCAAGCATCCTTTCAGATGTCCCATATGGGTTTTTTCATCGATCACCAGGCCTTCGACCTGATGAAACATCGGTGAATGGGTGGCGTCATGGTCACAGCGATAGGTGCGCCCCGGCACAATAATGCGGATCGGCGGTTTTTGTTTCTGCATGGTGCGGATCTGCACCGGGCTTGTATGGGTGCGCAGAACCATGCGTTGGCCGTCTTTTTCGGCGTTCAAATAAAAGGTGTCGTGTTCTTGGCGCGCCGGGTGATCGGCCGGAATATTCAAGGCCGTGAAATTGTACCAGTCTTCTTCCATGTCCGGGCCTTCGGCGACGGTGAAGCCCATTTCGCCGAATATGGACACCACTTCATCGATGGTCTGGCTGATCGGGTGGATGGAGCCGGTCGCCTCTGGGCGGGGGGGTAAGGTCACGTCCACCCGTTCGGCTTCAAGGCGGGCGTCGATACCGGCGCCTTCCATTTCAGATTTCCGCGCATTGAGCGCGTCGTTGATGTGGCCTTTAAGCGCGTTCAGCGCTTGCCCGGCTTCTTTACGTTCATCGGCGCTCATCTGGCCGAGGCCCTTCATCAAATCTGTGATGCGGCCTTTTTTGCCGAGCGCCGAAATACGCACCTGTTCGAGGGCGTCCAAATCGGCGGCGGCGGATACTTCGCCGATAAGTTCGGTCTTCAATGCGTCGAGATCGTCCATACCGTATCCAAATTATCTTTGTTAAAAAGTCCCCGCTTTGCCGAGTGTACTTTTTATCTGCTTAACCCAATGTAAAAGAGGGGCTGCCCCAAAGGAGCGCCCCTCAATTTTTTTCGCCGTCGTCGCGCTCGAAGTTAAGCGGTTGCGGCGGCTTCTGCGTCTTGGGGCGCTGCATCTTTAGGCGCGGCCTGCGTTGCTGCCGCTTTGGCAGGTACATCCTGACCGAGCGCCGCCTGGGCTTGCTCGACCAGGCTTTTAAACGCTTCGGGCTCATGCACGGCGATATCGGATAAAACTTTTCTATCCAGATCGATGCCGGCCAGGGACAGCCCGTTCATGAATTTAGAATAGGTAAGACCGTTCAGGCGCGCGCCGGCATTGATGCGCTGTATCCACAGCGCCCGGAAATCGCGTTTCTTGGTGCGCCGATCGCGGTATTGATACTGCATGGCGCGCTGGACGCGCTGCTTGGCCATGCGGAAGGTGTTTTTGGACCGCCCGCGAAAGCCTTTGGCTTGGGCAATAACTTTTTTGCGCCGGGCACGGCTGGCAACTTTTCCTTGGCTACGAGACATGGGTTATTTCCTCCGGCTATAGGGCATGTAGCTGAGCACCAAACGCGCATCAGGCGCCGCTAAAATGACGGTCCCACGCGCTTGGCGGCGCATCTTTTTAGAGCGCTTGCGGAGGTTATGTTGTTTGCCGACCACACCGCCCCGGACTTTGCCCGTGGCTGTGATGCGAAAGCGCTTCTTGGCGCTCGACTTGGTCTTCATCTTGGGCATTTTTCTATCCTTGTTTTAGGCCCCAAATTTAAGGGGCCGTTTCTTAATCGCAGCTGGGCATGCCCTGGCATATCGTGAATTCACACAAACGCCACTCGCCTCACCGCTATGAGAGCGCGGTTTATAGCGCCGGGGATGGGGGATTGCAAGAGAGATAGATATTTAAACCACAGAGATCACAGAGAAGGATAGGTTAAGCCTTTGCCCGGTGTTCTCTCAGCACTCTGTCGTGAACCTGATTGGCGCCGGCTCACTTTCCCCTAAGGTAGTTGATTTTTAGGCGGCCGGGCGATGCACGTAAATTTTTCTTTAACCATTTGTTACATTGGCGACATATGCCTGTTACATGCACCGGGTATATTGGATACCACTGAGAGCAGGGAAAACATCTCGGCTGAACCGCGATTTGTGGAGAAACCAAAATGCCAAACGACATCATCAGCTATTATTTGAAAAGCGACGGAAAAATGTGGGTCGAAACCATAGCCAGCGATCATCGCCCGGCGACCGAGCAGGAATGGCTCGAAATATGGCAGAGCCATCCGCAAGTCACCGTCCAGCTTTGCTCCCCCGCGACCCGGCAATCCCTCCACTAAAGGCGTCTGACGGCGGTTCTTGAAACCTTAATAACCGCTCCAACGGTAAATAATACAAGGTGTCCCGAAGGCGGGATGCGGCTCGGTTTCGCTTTTATGAAACCCTTGGCGCTCGTAAAACCGGCACGCGCCCTCGTTGGCGGCCACCGCGCGCAGCCATTTTCCAATTCAACGGGATAAACATCTTCTCTTGCAATAGTTCTTGTTTTGTTCTATACTCCGACGTTCTTTGAAATTGTGAATATGAAGATGTCGGCGCGCCTATAATGGCGGCCCGTTGGCCGCAAAAAGCACACAAAAGCATATAAAAGCACATAAAAGCACATAAAAGCATATGCTCCGGGAAAATATGCAAAATATGTCGCAGGCTGCCCCTAGATATAGACGCCCCTGATTTTTCCGCACCAGGGATGGGCGGCGGCGCGCAAGCGCTGTCCTAAAACGACCCTATTTAACTTTCCGGCGATCATGTTAGTAACGGCGTTATGACCACACGCACCTAGATCCTGGTGATCGGCGCCTATTGGGATCGGGACAAGGTGGCCTTAAATGTCGGCTTTTATGACGGCGCGAGGACCACAGCCGATTATTTCGGCGCCAAAACCATGGTCATTTGCCGGCCTTCCATCTTTGGGAATTGTTCCACTTTGACAAGCGCTTCCAGATCGATCCGCACCCGTTCAAGCACCTTGGCGCCCAATTGCTGGTGGGTCATTTCGCGGCCGCGAAAGCGCAGCGTCACTTTGACCTTATCGCCGTCATCCAAGAACCGGTTTATAGCGCGCATCTTGACCTGGTAATCGTGCTCCTCAATGCCCGGGCGCATCTTGATCTCTTTGACCTCGATGATCTTTTGCTTTTTGCGCGCTTCGCTTTTTTTCTTCTGGGCTTCGTATTTAAATTTCCCGTAATCCAGGACTTTGCACACAGGCGGATCCGCGTCCGGCGAAATCTCCACCAGATCGAGGCCGGAGCGTTCGGCTTCTTGCATTGCTTCGTCGAAGGTTACAACACCGATATTTTCGCCTTCGGCGCCAATGAGGCGGACCGAGGGGGCGTCGATATCGTTGTTAACGGCGGGACCATCCTTGGTCGGACGGCTATTTGTAATAGTGCGTGCGATCTAGCGTTCTCCTTCAAAATAGCCCCCGTTTTTCAGGGGAGCTGAGTTTGCTGATCGCAATCTTTCATCATCCCTGGTGGAAACGAAGGTCTTTCCTCCAAACCAAATATAAATCTTTGGGCGCGCGGGGTCTGCTGCTTAACGCCCCGGAACCCGCGCTTCGCCGGATAATGCAGCAATGGCAGCGTCCAGCGCAACAATTTCTTGATCTTTTCCGCCCAGGCGGCGAACAGCAACCGTACCATTTTCAGCCTCGCGTCCGCCGACGACCAGCATAATAGGGACTTTGGTCAGGCTGTGTTCGCGTACTTTGTAATTTATCTTCTCATTGCGAAGGTCGGCTTCGGCCCGGATTCCTGCGGCTTTTAGCGCGCCCAGTACATCCAAAGCATATTCATCGGCAGCTTGCGTGATGGTCGCGACCACCACCTGGTTGGGTGCCAGCCACAAAGGAAAGCGCCCGGCATAGTGTTCGATTAAAATGCCGGCGAAGCGTTCGAGCGAGCCAAATAGAGCGCGGTGCAGCATAACCGGGCGGTGTTTTGCGCCGTCTTCGCCGATATAGGATACGTCGAGTCTTTCCGGCAAATTCATATCCACCTGCAAGGTGCCGCATTGCCAGTCGCGTCCGATGGCGTCGCGCAGTACGAATTCTAGCTTCGGTCCGTAGAAAGCGCCTTCGCCCGGATTATGGGTGAAATCGTGGCCCATGGTTTCAAGCGCACCGAGAAGCGCGCCTTCCAACTGGTCCCAGGTGGCGTCGTCGCCGATCCGTTTTTCCGGGCGGTCGGAAAATTTAATCATCACGTCGTCGAAGCCGAAATCGGAATAGATATCGATGATCAGATCGACCACGGTGCGGCACTCGTCCTGCATCTGTTCTTGGGTGCAATAGATGTGGGCGTCGTCTTGGGTAAATTCGCGCACCCGCATCAGCCCGTGCAAGGCGCCCGACGGCTCGTAACGATTGACCTTGCCGAACTCGGCGACGCGCATCGGTAAATCGCGGTAGCTGGTGATGCCTTGCTTAAACACTTGGATGCCGCCGGGGCAGTTCATCGGTTTCAAGGCAAAGACGCGCGCGTCTTCGGTTTCGGTGGTGTACATATGTTCGCGAAACGTATCCCAATGGCCCGATTTTTCCCATAACGTCCGGTCCATCACCGTCGGCGTCGAAATTTCAACGTAGTCGGCGTCTTCCTGGCGGCGGCGCATGTAATCGATCAGGCAGCGAAATAGGGTCCAGCCGTTGGGGTGCCAAAAGACGGCGCCCGGCGCTTCTTCTTGGAAGTGGAACAAATCCATTTCCCGGCCGAGCCGGCGGTGGTCGCGTTTTTCCGCTTCTTCCAGAACGAGGAGATAGGCCTTGAGAGCCTTGGGGTCGGGCCAGGCGGTGCCGTAAATACGTTGCAGCATGGCGTTGTCGGAATTGCCGCGCCAGTAAGCGCCGGCCAACTTCATCAACTTGAACGCCTTGGGCAATTTCCCGGTCGAGGGCAGATGCGGCCCCCGGCAAAGATCAATCCAATCGCCTTGGCTGTAGATCGAGACGTCTTCGCCTTCGGGAATGGCTTCCACCAATTCGGCCTTATATTCTTCGCCCTTGGATTTAAAAAATTCGATGGCTTTGGCGCGCTCCCAGACTTCACGGTGGAACGGCAGGTCACGTTCGATAATTTCGGTCATCTTGGCTTCGATGGTTTCGAAATCTTCGGTCGAAAAAGGCTCTTCGCGGGCGAAATCGTAATAGAAGCCATTTTCGATGGCCGGCCCGATGGTCACTTGCGTGCCGGGAAATAATTCCTGCACGGCTTGGGCCATCACATGGGCGGCGTCGTGGCGGATCAATTCAAGCGCGTCTTCGTCTTTCCCCGTGACCACGGAAAATTCGGCGTTTTCACTAATTTCCAAGGACCCATCAACCAGCGCGCCATTGACGCGGACGGCAAGCATCGCCTTGGCCAGGCCCGGGCCGATATCGGCGGCCACGGCTTGGCCCGTTACCGAGCCGTCATATGAGCGGACGCTGCCGTCCGGGAGGGTCAGATCGACCATGTTATTCCGTAATTGATTGCATGTTTACAGGCCCTAAGACCGGCGGCGGAATGTAGTTTCTTATACGCCACTGTCAAGGCACGGGGTTCAGCATTTCTTCGGCGGTGGCAATAACTTCGCCCGGCCCAAGCGCCGTCAGTGCATCCCGGCGTAAAATAGTCACCTTCGGGCCAATTTGGGCGCAAAGTTTCGGATCGGACGCCGCCGAATAAAGCACCAGTGTCGGACAACCGACCATGGCGGCGATGTGCATCGGTCCGGTATCGTTGCCGAGGGCCAGCCCGGCGCCCTTGGTCAGCCGGAATACCTGTTCGATACTGGTTTGCCCGGTAAAATCCCTGGCTGATGGGCAGAGGGAGATAATTTCTTTGGCGATGGGGGTTTCCGCCGCGTCGCCGATGATCACGCTGGTGATCCCTTGGCCGGCCAGATGCGCGGCCACGGCGCCGAAATTTTCGGGCGCCCAGCGTTTTTCGGGGCGGTGGGCGGCGCCGCCCGGGGTTAAGACTGCGTAGGCGCCGGACAAATTGAACCCGTCAGTCCCGTCCTTGATCCAGGAATAATCGGCAGGCGGCACGTTTGTTATACCGGCGTCGGCCAATTGCTCCGCCTGGCGTTCGATCGTGTGCATGAAATCGCGCTCAGGGTTTGCGTGCGGGTGTGAACAGCCCCTGGCGATCCCCGACCATTCTGGCTTCGGGCCGGGCCAGAACAGGCGGTAGTAAAATGCTGAACGATCGGATGTCTGTAAATCATATACGCGTTTGAAATTGCCGCGCCGGAAGCGTGCGCCAAGGATGAGCCAGTCGGGGAATTGCCAGAATTTAGGGCGCGTATCGATCAATACGTGGTCGAACCACGGCGCGACGGCTGCAAATTCAGCAAAGGGGAGGCTCGTCAGCAAGGTGATGGTGTCGTCTTTGTGCTGGTCGCGGATGGCAGCAAACGGCCCGGCGGCTTGAACGAAATCACCGAAGGCGCCCAGCTTGATAACCAAAATATTATCGTTCACGTCAAATACCCAAAGCTGGGATTATAAGGTCCGGCCGCGTTCGGCCAGCACTTCTTCATAAATTTCCAGGGTCGCGTCGCACATCCGCTCCTTGGAATATTTATCGCAGATATTGGCGCGTGCCCGTTCGGCAAAAGCGCGGCGCTGGTCCTTGCTCTGGTCCAGTGCGCCCGCCAGTATTTTTGCCAAGGAGCCGGCGTCGCCCGGTTTGGTCAGCCAACCGGTTTCGCCTTCGATGACGATTTCGCGGGCACCGCCGTGATCGGTGGCGATGACCGGCCGGCCCAAAGACTGGGCTTCGGCGATGATCCGGCCAAAGGCTTCGGGTTCCGTCGAGGCAGATACGACCACATCGGTCAGCATGTACGCCGCCGGCATGTCCTCGCAATGATCGATAGCGTGGATGATACCGGTCATGCCTTGGTTTTCTATTCGCCGTTCCAATTCCAGGCGGTACTCGGCGCGCCCTTGATCGGAGCCGACAATAAGAAATTGTACGCCGGGGCGGTTCAGCTGTCTGACCGCTTCGATGAAAACGCTTTGGCCTTTCCAGCGGGTTAGGCGACCGGGCAGCATGACCACGGGCTGACCGTCGGGCAGGCGCCATTTCTTGGCCAGATTGATCACCCGTTCGGCGCTGATATTCGCGGGATCGTATTTAACGACGTCGATACCCCGATGCACGATGCGGATGCGCGCCGTTTCCACGCCATAGATCTTGCGGGCATGGCCGCCGATGAAATCGGATATGGCGATCACCCGGTCGCCGCGGGTCATGATCGAATTATACCAGCGCTTAAACCATGCGCCGTGACCGTAGGTACCATGGAAGGTTGTGATAAAGGCGCATTTCGAGCGCTTGGCCGCGTACCAGGCGCTCCACGCCGGGGCGCGCGAACGGGCATGAACAACGTCCACCTGTTCGGCGGTAATCAATTTTGCAAGCCGCCCTATATTTTTGTAAATGACAAACGGGTTCTTGGAGGCCAGCGGCAAGGTTATGTGTTCGGCGCCGGCGCGGGTCAACTCCACTTCCATGGGGCCGCCTTCTGAGGCGACAATGGCGCGTCCGCCGGCGGCAACCACCGCTTCGGCGATATCAACGGTGCCGCGCTCGACGCCGCCGGTAATCAGTTCTGGGAGCACCTGCAAGACGGTCGGAGGCCGGGCGCCCGCCGCGCTTGGCCGGTCTTCCGTTGCCTCTTCGGTGGATGTATGGTCGGGTTCGATATCCATTTGGGGGTGTTGAATGCTCAGTTCCAGTTCTAGCGATGCGCAGATACTATCACGGAAGAACGCCGCGTCCATCGCCTACCATCGTCTCGGAGGCCGCAATCCCGGTGTGGTTTTCTTGACCGGCTTCATGTCCGATATGTCGGGCGGCAAGGCGCTGGCCCTGGAAGCCTATTGCCGGGCGCGCGGTCAGGCCTTTCTGCGTTTCGATTATCAGGGCCACGGAAGCTCTTCCGGTGAATTTGAAGCCGGCCATATCGGTATTTGGTCCGATGATGCCGTTGCCGTCCTTGATCAATTGACCGAAGGCCCGCAAGTGCTGGTTGGCTCTTCTATGGGCGGATGGATCATGGTGTTGGCGGCGCTTGCCCGGCCCCGGCGCGTCGCCGGGCTGATCGGCATCGCGGCAGCGCCGGATTTTACAGAAAATATCCTGCCCAAGGAATTGGGCGACGCACAATTGGCCGCGATCGAGGCCGATGGCAAAATTATCCTGCCGAGCGGCTACGAAGACGACTACGTCATTACCAAGGTCCTGATCGACAAAGGGCGTAAACATCTGCTGCTGGGCGGGCCGATTGATCTCGATTGTCCGGTGCGTTTAATCCATGGGATGAAGGATCAATCCGTGCCGTGGCAGATCGCGCTCGAACTACAAAGCCGTTTGGTATCAGAGGATGTGGAGGTGGAGCTGGTCAAATCCGGCGATCACCGCTTAAGCGAGGACGCCGATATTGAGCGCATGCTCCGAGCTCTCGGCGGGCTATTGGATCAGCTAAGTTAGGCGCCGCTTTCGGCGGCCAATATCGCCTGCAAGCCGGCGCGGTAATTTGGATAGGCGAGGGTAATGCCCAATTCCCGTTTGATGCGGGCATTGTCGATTTGGCGGTTGTCGTTCCAGAAACTTCTCGCCATCTCGCTCATTTCCGGCTCGGCCTCGCTGAACGGCACCAAAGGCGGCGGCGGCGCGCCCATCAAGCCACAGGCATAGGCCACCACTTCTTGCTGTTCCACCGCTTCGTCGTCGGCCAGATTGTAAATGGCGCCGCTATATGGTTGAGAAAGGGATGCCTTTAAAACCGCGGCGGCGTCCTCCACATGGATGCGCGAAAATTTAAAACCCGGCCGGTCGATGCGCCGTGCCGTGCCGCCCCTGATCTGGTCGAAGGCGCTGCGGCCAGGCCCGTAAATACCAGCGAGGCGGAATATATGAAGGGCCAGTCCCGCCTCGTCCGCAAAGCGTTGCCACTCGATTTCCGCGGCTCGCCGGCGCCGGCTGCGGGGGTTTGTGGGATTGATCGCCGCCGTCTCATCGACCATCTCGCCCCCGGTATCGCCATAGACACCCGTTGTCGATAAATAGCCGAGCCAGGCAAGTCCCGGATGGTTTGCCAATTCATCCCGGTATTTGTTTAAGACCGGATCGCCGCTCTCGCCGGGCGGCACGGATATAAGAATATGGCTGGCCTCGGAAATGGTTGCGTGAGCTTGATCGAACGGGACCAAGCTTGCGCCGCCGTCCTCATCTCGCCGATAGGTGCCGGTGACGCGCCAATTATCCGCCACCAGCAATTGGCCGAGCGCCGCGCCGGTATAGCCCATACCGAAACATAAGAGATGTGCCGGGAGCGCCATATCCAGTCCTTAGAAATCCAGGTCGGAATAATGCGCGGCCGCCGGCAGTCCAGGGATGCGTTCCGAAAGGATCGGCCGAAAGCTTGGCCGCGATTTAATGCGGGAATACCAGTTCTTGGCTTGTTTGTGATCAGCCCAGGGAACATCGCCCAAATAATCCACTGCCGAAAGATGCGCCGCGGCGGTAATGTCAGCCAAGGTCATTTCTTCGCCGGCCAGCCAATGGCGGCGGTCGACCAGGAAGGCGATGTAGTCCAAATGGGTATGGATATTTTTTTGCGCCGCGCGGATAAATTCTGAATTAGGTTGGCCCAACCCCAAAAAGCGCTTCATTACTTTTTCGCCGATTAGATTTTCGCCGACCTCGGCATCGAACTTCCGGTCGAACCACGATACCAAGCGGCGCACTTCGGCGCGTTCGTGCGATGTGCGCCCGCCTAAATTTGGTTCGGGCTGCACTTCATCCAGATATTCGCAGATGGCCTGCGAGTCGGCGAGCACCGTATCGTCCGGCTCCACCAGCACCGGCACTTCGCCGGCCGGGTTAAGGGCGAGAAATTCGCGGCGCCGTTCCCAGACTTGCTCGACCACCATTTCGAATTTCAAGCCCTTCTCATCAAGTACGATTCGGACTTTGCGCGAAAACGGTGACAGCCAAAGATGATAAAGGGTTCGCATTTGGTTTCTTATAACCCATCAGATTGCCGGGAAACAGTCACCAAAATTCCGTACATTCCGGGGGGCCGGGCAATTGGCGCTTTGGCGGCGCCACCTGGGCGCCCCAGCCGCTTAAGGGCGCATTTGGCGAAACCCCTTGGGGTGCTATAAGTCTGAGGCTTCAAATTCGTTTTATAATTATAGAAGAACCACTGTGCCATTCATTCAATCCATCGTCCTCGCCGCCGTTCAGGGCATTACCGAATTCCTTCCGATATCTTCTTCGGCGCATCTGATCTTGGTTCCCAAGATAACCGGCTGGCCGGATCAGGGCCTGGCTATGGATGTCGCGGTGCATATCGGAACATTGTTGGCGGTGATGCTTTATTTTTGGCGGGAACTTTTCAGCTATGTCGCCGCCGCCTGGCACATGCCGAAGCGACTATCGGCCGGCAGACCACTGGAAACCGAATTTAAAACTGTCTTGAAATTGATCTTGGCAACGCTTCCGGTTGTGGTCGCCGGGTTTGCCGTCAACGAATACATTGATAATAAAATGATGCGCGGGTTGGAAGTTATCGGTTGGGCAACTTTGGTCTTCGGCGCGTTGTTGTTCATTGCCGACCGCATTTCGATGACGATCCGCCGGTTGGAACACATCACTTATTTTGGCGCCTTCGTCATCGGCATGTTTCAAGTCCTGGCATTGATCCCCGGCACCAGCCGCGCCGGTATCACCATGACCGCCGCCCGGCTTTTAGGGGTCGAGCGTCAGGACGCGGCACGGTTTTCGATGATCCTGTCGATCCCGGTGATTATTGCCGCCGGCACGCTCAAAGGGTGGGAACTTTATCAATCTCAGAATTTGGTGCTGATCAAAGATGCCATGACGGTCGGCGTCCTAGCGTTTTTGTTTGCCTTGGTGGCGATCTCGCTTTTGATGGTGTGGCTGAAACGCGCCAGTTTCACACCCTTCGTGGTCTACCGGATGTTGTTGGGTGCTGTGTTGTTGTATGTCGCCTACGGCATGCCGGGCCTCAATCTGCTTTAGACCGCGACAACGCCGCTTTCGTCGGCTTCGATCTCAAACGCCGCTTTCATCAACGCCTTGGTGTAATCTTCTTTTGGATCATCGAACACTTGATTGGCCGGGCCGGCTTCGACGACGCGGCCATCCTTGATGACGATAAGATCATGGGCCAGGGCGCGCACCACTTTTAAATCATGGCTAATAAATAAATAGGCGAGTTTGTGCGTCTTTTGTAATGCGCGCAGCAATTCGACGATTTGCGCCTGCACCGACATATCGAGCGCCGATGTCGGCTCGTCGAGCACGATCAGTTTAGGTTTCAACACCAGCGCGCGGGCGACGCAAATACGTTGGCGCTGGCCGCCGGAAAATTCATGCGGATAACGGTCCATAGTGCCGGCGTCCAAACCAACTTCGCCCAAAACGTCGGACACCAGCCGGCGGCGGTCGTCGTAGGTATCGCCAATCCCATGCACCAAAAGCCCTTCTTCGACGATCTGGAAGACCGACATGCGCGGGCTCATGGAACCAAACGGGTCTTGAAAAACGATCTGCATCTGGCGGCGCAGCGGGCGCATCTCTTTCCAACCCGAGGCCTGAATATCACGGGTCTCAAACTTTAGGCCGCCGGTCGAACTTTCGAGGCGAAGAAGGGCGCGCCCAAGGGTCGATTTGCCCGACCCGGATTCGCCGACGATGCCGAGGGTGTGACCTTCTAGAAGGTTCAAGGTGATGCCGTCCACCGCCTTGATATGGCCGACAACGCGCCGGATGACGCCGCGCTTGATCGGGAACCAGACGCGCAAATCATCGGCGGCCATGATTTCGGCGGCGCCGTCGGCGATGGGGTCCGGGCGGCCCTTGGGCTCGGCGGCCAGCAAATGTTTGGTGTATTCGTGGCCAGGGTTTTTGAATATTTCTGCGGTCGCGCCGTGTTCGACAATGCGCCCTTCGGTCATGACGTTTACTCGGTCGGCCATGCGCCGGACGATGCCGAGATCATGGGTGATCAAGAACAATCCCATGTTCAGCTTCTGCGTTAGCTCTTTTAATAATTTTAAAACCTGCGCCTGCACGGTGACGTCGAGCGCCGTCGTCGGCTCGTCGGCAATCAGAAGTTCCGGCTCGTTCGCCAAGGCCATGGCGATCATGATGCGTTGCTGCTGGCCGCCGGAAAATTCATGGGGCAAGGCATGCAGCCGGGTTTTGGCATCACTCATGCCGACGAGGCCCAGCAATTCTTCGACCCGCGCGCCCGCCGCCCGGCCGGTGAGATGTTTATGGACCTCCAAGATTTCGCGAATTTGATTTTCGATCGAATGGAGGGGGTTGAGAGAGTTGAGCGGTTCTTGAAAAATCATGGCGGCGCGGTTGCCGCGGATGGCGCGCATATCGGCTTCGGATTTATCGATCAGCTCTTCGCCGTCGAACAGGATCGAGCCGCCCGGATGCGATGCCACCGGATAGGGCAGTAATTTCATAACCGATAAAGCGGTCACCGATTTGCCGGACCCGGATTCGCCGACCAGCGCCACGGTTTCGCCGCGCTCGATCGACATCGACGCGCCGATCACTGCTTTAACCTCGGTCTCGCCGCTCCCGAAGCTGACCGACAAATTGTTGATGTCTAGTAATTTTGCCATCGGCTAGTTCCTAAACGTCTTGCGGGGATCGAAGGCGTCGCGCACCCCTTCGCCGATGAAAATCAACAAGCTAAGCATGATGGCGATGACCATGAACGCCGAAATGCCGAGCCACGGCGCCTGTAAATTGGACTTGCCCTGGTTCAACAATTCGCCGAGAGAGGCGGAGCCCGGCGGTAGTCCAAAGCCTAGAAAATCGAGCGCCGTCAGGCTGGTAATCGCGCCGTTTAATATAAACGGAAGGAAAGTAATGGTGGCGACCATGGCGTTGGGCAAGATGTGCCTGAACATGATCTTGCGGTTGGAAACGCCAAGCGCGCGCGCCGCCAGAACATAGGTTGTGTTGCGGCCACGCAAAAATTCGGCGCGGACGACGCCGACCAGCGCCATCCAACTAAACAAAAGCATGAAGCCCAAAAGGAAGATGAAGGACGGCTCAACCAAGCTGGCCAAGATGATCAAAATGAAAAGCTGCGGCAGGCCGCCCCAAATTTCCATGAAGCGTTGAAACAATAGATCCGTTATCCCACCGAAGTAACCTTGCCACGCACCCGCCGCCACGCCGAGGACCGAACTAAAAATGGTTAGGATCAAACCGAACAAGACCGATACGCGAAAGCCATAGATAAGCCGCGCCACCACGTCCCGCCCCTGGTCATCGGTGCCGAGCCAATTTTCAGCCGTCGGCGGCGATGGCGATGGCACCGCCAGACCGAGAACCACCGTATCAAAGCTGTAGGGGATCAACGGCCAGACGATCCAGCCTTTTTCTTCGATCATCTCGGCGACTTCGGGGTCGGAATATTCGGCTTCGGTTTCGAAATCACCGCCGAACGTGGTTTCCGGGTAATTGACCAAGACGGGCGTGTAGAAGGCGCCGTCATAGCGGATCAAAAGCGGTTTGTCGTTGGCCACAAATTCGGCGGCGAGGGTCACAAAAAAGAGGATCAGAAACAGCCAAAGCGACCAATAGCCCCGCCGGTTGGCGTTGAAATTATCCAGCCTTCGCCGGTTGATGGGCGTGATCGGAAGGCCAAGAAATGTTGGGCGCGCCTCCAGGGTCTAAACCTCCCTGGCTTCGAAATCGATGCGTGGATCGACCACGTGATACATCAGATCGCTGATCAGTCCGAGGATCAGACCAAGCAAGGTGAACACATAAAGCGTTCCAAACACGATCGGGTAGTCGCGGTTGACGAGCGCTTCGAAACCTAGCAATCCGAGCCCGTCCAGTGAGAATATGATTTCGGTCAGCATGGCGCCGGTAAAAAAAATGCCGATGAAAGCGCTTGGGAATCCGGCGATAACGATCAGCATGGCGTTGCGGAAAACATGGCCGTAGAGGATGCGTTTTTCTTCCAATCCTTTGGCGCGCGCAGTGATCACATATTGTTTGTTGATCTCGTCCAGGAAGGAGTTTTTGGTCAACAT
Source organism: Rhodospirillales bacterium (assembly GCA_013204125.1). Taxonomy (GTDB): domain Bacteria; phylum Pseudomonadota; class Alphaproteobacteria; order Rhodospirillales; family UBA2165; genus JABMOP01. The sequence goes on from JABMOP010000290.1 coordinate 20,160, forward strand.
GGTCAGGCTGGCAAAGCCGCCGATCACCATCGACAGCACCGGCAAAACCATGTGCCACAAATAATCGGTGATCTTGAAATACCACGGCAATTCGGACCAGCCCGGCGAGACCAGCCCGCGCAAGGGGAAAATATCCCAGAAACCTCCGCCGGCGAATAACACGATCAACAAGATGGCGAACAGAAACCCGGGGATGGCGTTGCCGAAAATAATGACGGCGCTGGTCCAGATATCGAAGCGTTCGCCGTCGCGCACGCTTTTGGCGATGCCCAAGGGGATCGAGATCAGATAGACCAGAAGCGTCGTCCAAATGCCGAGCGAAATGGACACCGGCATTTTGTCGATGACCAAATCGACGACGCTGCGGTCTTGAAAAAAACTACTGCCGAGATCGAACACCAGATAGTTCTTCATCATGATGTATAGGCGTTCATAGGCAGGCTTATCAAAACCGTAGAGCTTTTCAATTTCCTTGATGAATTCCGGGTCTAACCCACGGGCGCCTCGGTATTTACCGGCCGTCCCTTGGGTGCCGCCGGTTGCCTTGCTGGCTGCGCCTGGCGCCGCTTCGCCTTGGGTAGATCCGGAAACCCGCGCCGTTGCATCGACATCGGTTCCTTCTATTTTAGCGAGGGTCTGTTCCACCGGCCCGCCCGGCGCGCCCTGGATAATGACGAAATTGACAACGACGATCCCGATAAGGGTCGGGATCACCAGCAGCAATCGGCGTATGATATAGGCGAGCATGGGTGCTTATACCGTCATTTCTTATTCACCGACGATAATTTACCGCTAAGTGCGTCCGCCTTGGTTTGATCCACCCACCAGGAGTTAAAGCCGAGCCCGTATTTGGGCGTCACCTTGGGTCGCCCGAATTTATCCCAATAGGCGATGCGAAACGAACGAATGTGCCAGTGTGGCACGACGTAGTGGCCCCACAGCAAAACCCGGTCCAGCGCCCGTGTGCGGGCAATCAAGCTTTCCCGGTCGGGGGCCTGAATGATGCCTTCGATCAATTCATCAACCACCGGGTCCGAGATGCCCATGAGATTAAGGCTGCCGGACCTTTTCGCGGCGGCGGAGCCCCAATAACTTTGTTGCTCATTGCCCGGCGATAAAGACTGACCGAACGAAGCTACCACCATATCGAAATCATAATCATCGGTGCGTTTGCGGTATTGGGCGGTATCGACGGTGCGCACGCTGACCTCGATGCCGAGGCGTTTGAGGTTACGTTTGAACGGCAGAACAACCCGTTCAAACGCCGGCGAGATGAGCAATATCTCGAACTGGAACGGCTTGCCGGTTTTGGCGTGGACCAGCTTGCCGTCCTTGATATTCCAGCCGGCTTGTTGCAACAGCTTTCGGCCCTGGCGCAAATTTTTGCGGATACGCCCGGTGCCGTCGGTGGCCGGATACC
>JABMOP010000291.1 GCA_013204125.1 Rhodospirillales bacterium
CCTTGACCCAAGACCGCGAACGAGGTCGCGCCAAGATTTATCCCCAGATCAAAAAGCCGGCCGGCGATGGCTGCCACGAGCCCTTCTTGATCCGCGCAAAAAATAGATACCAGAGCAAATTTCTTCATGGCTATTAAAATAGTCCTTCTTGTTATCTTTGGCACCTGAAAATTGGCGCGACTTTGTTCACTTGGTGAAGGCTACCGATTCGCGGATAATGCGTTCGGTTTCGCCCCAAAGCCCCAATCCTTCCAAGTCGTCTAGTCGAAACCAGCCGACGTCCATGGCGTCCGAACCGGCGATAGCTTCGCCGCTGATCCAGGTTCCGGCGAAATCGACTAGGGTTGCATGGAAGCGGACCTTGCCGTCGTCATCTAGATTGATGGCATCGACCACGTCGATAAGCCCGCAAACTTCTATGTGGACCGAGGCTTCTTCCAATATTTCGCGCGCCGCCGTTTCGCGCACGGTTTCGCCGAGGTCTTGGCGCCCGCCGGGTATGGTCCATTGACCACGGCGCGGCTCCTTCCCCCGCCTGATCAACAGAAATTCTTCGCCGCGCCAAACGACCACACCGACGCCGACAAAGGGGTGATCCAGATAGGTGCGCCGGTCTTTTTCGTCTTCAGCGCTGGGCACGGCGCCGGCGGAATTTTCATTTTGAATAGGCACTTGAATTCTCTTCCGATTTGGCCGCATATGATTGAAAGCGGAGCCTAATCGTATTTCAACGATTTTACACCCCGCGAAGTTGGGTTAAGCTAAGTATAATATTTACAAATGGTCGTTGGTTAGATGAGCCAAAATATATTGGAACGGCTGGTCATTGAGCAGGGCCAAACCATATTTCGCGAAGGCGATGAAGGAAATCGTGCCTTTATTATTCAGGAAGGTGCGGTCGATATCGTCAAAACCAATGCTGCCGGGGAAGAAGTGATTTTGGGCACCGTTGAAAAAGGCGGTATATTTGGTGAAATGGCGCTGATTGACGATCAACCCCGCATGGCGAGTGCCCGCGCCGCCAGCATGGTCACCATAATTGTCATCAGCCGCGACATGTTTCGCAGTAAAATGGCCAAGTGTGACCCTTTCGTTCGCGGTCTTTTAGGTATATTTGTAAAGAACATGAGATCGATTGTTGAGAACCGGGTGAACCAGTAGCCGGAATTTGCCCCTATTTTTATATTATATTTCTGTTTGCGATCGGATATTCCCCCGGGCGTTGATTGGCCGGAGATTATGGGGATTGAAGAGGTCGTAAAATTCACCGATGGATGGACCACAGGAGCCTGACATTCCAAGTTCAGAAAAATTAGACGGTGTGCCGGTACACCCGCGTGGTTTTGGCGCCCGGCTGAGGGGATATTTTTTCGCCGGTCTTTTGGTGACTGCGCCGCTCGGTATTACCGCCTACCTCGCATGGATTTTTATCTCCTTTATGGACCGGACCGTGACGCATTTGATCCCGGCGCACTACAATCCGGAAACTTATTTGACGTTCACAATTCCCGGCCTCGGCTTGGTCATCGTACTTATCGTATTAACCTTGATCGGCGCTTTGACCGCCGGATTGATCGGGCGCTGGGTCATTCGCACGGGCGAGCGCGTTCTCAATCGCATGCCGGTGGTGCGTTCCATTTATTCTGCCACCAAGCAGATATTTGAATCCGTGTTGGCGCAACAATCGAGCGCTTTTCGCGACGCCGTCCTGATCGAATATCCGAGGCGCGGGATTTGGGCTATTGGCTTCATCACCGGGGTGACCAAGGGCGAAGTTCAAAACCTGACCGAAGATGAAACGGTCAATGTGTTTCTTCCGACCACACCCAATCCAACGTCGGGGTTCTTGCTGTTTGTTCCGCGCCAAGACGTGGTCCATCTGGATATGAGCGTCGAAGAAGCGATCAAGATGGTTATTTCCGGCGGCATTGTCACGCCGCCCGACCGCCGCCCGCTGGCCGAACAAGCGGTGCCCAAGGTTTCGTCCAAAACCTATGAAAATCTGGATATCCTGCGCGAAAAAGGGGCCGCGTCCGTATTGGTGCCGAAGAAAAAATAGCGGCTAGCCTGAGCGAAGAAACCTGACCGCCGCGTCACGCTCAAACAAATAAAGTAATACGCGTAGCGCTTCGCCGCGGGCATCGTTCAATTCCGGATCGCGCTCGATTATCAACTTAGCATCGTCGCGCGCGGCGGCCAGCAACTCGCCGTGGGCACTCATATCGGCGAGCCTGAACCCAGGCAACCCGCTTTGCCGTGTGCCCATCAATTCGCCGGTACCGCGCAGCTCCAAATCCTTCTCGGCAATAAGGAACCCATCTTCGGTTTCGCGCAGGATTTTAAGCCGCGCCCGCGCCGCCGCCGTTAAATTGGCGGCGAACAACAACAGGCATGAGGATGCATCCAGCCCACGCCCGATGCGCCCCCGCAATTGATGGAGCTGGGCAAGGCCAAACCGTTCCGCGTGTTCGACAACCATTACCGTCGCTTCGGGGACGTCTACGCCAACTTCGATCACCGTTGTTGCGACCAATATGTCTGTATCTCCGGCGGCGAAGGAATCCATAACCGCGTCTTTTTCGGCGCCTTTCATTTTACCGTGAATGAGGCCAACCCGGTCGCCGAAGATCATTTTTAAATGAGCGTAGCGGTCTTCCGCCGCGGCCAGGTCCAGATGTTCAGATTCTTCCACCAACGGGCATACCCAATAGACCCTGGCCCCGGTCTTCAACTTACGATTGATGGCGGTCACTACATCGTCCAAACGGTCCAGGGATATGGTGGTTGTTTCGATCGGCAATCGCCCGGCCGGTTTTTCGTCGAGCCGCGATTGATCCATGTCGCCGTAATAAGTCAGCGTCAAAGTCCGCGGGATCGGCGTTGCCGTCATCACCAAAGTGTCGGTGGCGCGGCCTTTCTCGGCCAGGGCGAGCCGCTGATGAACGCCGAAACGGTGTTGTTCATCGACGACGACAAGGGCAAGATCGCTAAATTCAACATGCTCTTGGAACAAGGCGTGCGTGCCAACGATGATGTTGGTTTTTCCCGATGCCAGATCATCCAAAATTCCTTGCCGCGTCTTGCCTTTATCCCGACCGGTCAGGATCGATGCGGTGACGCCGGCCGCTGCCGCGATATCTTTTATAGTGGCGAAATGCTGGCGCGCCAGGATTTCGGTCGGCGCCAGCATGGC
>JABMOP010000292.1 GCA_013204125.1 Rhodospirillales bacterium
CCTTAAAGGTGATGAGGCCCTGAAGCCGGAAAATTCACCGAAAAATATGGCCAAGCCGGCGGCCGAATGAAGGTTCAGGCGTGGAGGGTCCTCGGGAATCTCAAGGTGACCTTGGTGCCTTCGTTCTGGCGGCTGGAAATTTCCATTCTGCCGCCTAATTCGAGCATCAGTTGATTGACGATGGGAAGGCCAAGTCCGGTCCCTTTATCACCGCGGGCTGATACGGTTGTCTGATATGGTTTCAATATATGCGGCAACTGTTCCGCCGGAATGCCTTCGCCCGAATCGCGAATGACGAATATAATCGCATCACCGTCCTCGTCCATTTCCGCATTGATCGATACTTTGCCGCCTTTGTGGGTGAATTTCATGGCGTTGGAGAGGATATTGGTGAGCGAACGGTAGATATGTTGCGGCACCGTATGCAGGGTTGGGAAGGTGCTGTTTATATTGGTGGTCAATTTGATCGCCCGATCTTCGGCCATCTGTTTGTAAAGCACGGATACTTCTTCGATGATGTCCGAGACTTCGAAATCTTGAATTTCGTCTTCGCCGGGGCCTACAATTCCTTCCTCCAGCTTTATCGTGTCCTCCAGCATGCCGTTGCAGAGGGTGAGCATGCGTTCCGCCGCCCGATGGATAGCTTCGGCGCTTTCCAACTGCCTATCAGGCTCGATCAAACCATTGACCAGGAGTTGGCTATGACCCATCAGGGCGTTGAGCGGGTTTTTGATGTCGTGAGCGAAACTGCGCACACTTTGTTGTACGGCGTCTTTGAACGCCGCATCACCGGCGATCACCCGCTCTAAAGCTCGCTCGGCTTCTTTCAGGGTCTGTTTTGTTTCAATATTTTTGTCTGTCATGGGGTGGTCTAAAGTTCAATTTTGAATTGTAAATTTGGCCTCGAAATTGAAGCGCTAATTCTAGATGCCCATTCGCTCCGCGAATTCCAAATTCCAGTCTGAAATGCGCGACGCTTGACGCATGCGGGGGAGTTGGCCATCCTTGGCAGCATAACAATTGCGGCAGGTGCCGCCTATAAAAAAGAGAGATCCCTATGACCCTCCGCGCTTGGCAAACGCCGCTTGTTCTTATCCTTTGCGGCTCGGTAATTGTATTGCTGTCCTTCGGGACCAGGGTTAATTTTGGCCTTTATATGGATCCCATCAGCTCTGATCTGGGCTGGGGGCGCGGGGTGTTTTCTTTTGCCATCGCCCTGCAGAGCATCATCTGGGGCATAACGACGCCCTTTATGGGCTATATCGCCGACCGATATGGCCCGGCCCGGGTCGTGGCCGTTGGCGGCATTTGTTATACCGCCGGTCTGTTCGTTATGTCCCAAGCTACCGATCCCTCGCAAGCCACCATAGGGATCGGCCTCCTGACCGGTTTCGCCATGAGCATGACCGGCTTTCCCATTATTCTCTCGGTGATCGGCCGCCAAGTTTCGCCGCAGAAACGAAGTTTCTACCTCGGGGTGGTCAGCGCCGCCGGCTCTTCCGGTCAGGTAATTTTGGTGCCTTTTGGCCAATGGATGTTGACCAACACCAGTCACTGGTCAACGTCGATGATGATTTTGGGGCTCATGACGGCGGTGATCGTGCCGCTCTCTTATGCTCTTTCCGGCGGTAATACCCGCGCGGCGGATGATCATTCCAACCAGACCATCGGCGAAGCGGCGCGCGAAGCGGGAAACCACCGCGGCTTCAAACTTTTGGTCATAGGTTATTTCGTGTGCGGCGCTCAGACTATGTTCATCGGCGCCCATTTGCCGGCCTATCTTTCTGATTTGGGCCAGCCGGCGTGGATGGGCGCGACGGCGCTTGCCCTCATCGGCGGGTTTAACATTGGCGGCTGTGTCGTCTGGGGGCTTCTGGGCAACCGGTATTCCAAAAAGAAGTTGTTGGCGCTTCTTTATTTCCTGCGCGCCATGGCCATGCTGGTCTTTATCTCGACGCCGATTACGCCGCTGACGGTCATCTTCTTTACTTCGACCATGGGCCTCCTTTGGCTGGGGACCGTGCCGCTGACAACCGGCATCGTCGCCCAAATTTTCGGCACCCAATTTATGTCGACCCTGGTCGGCATCACTTTCGTTAGCCATCAAATCGGAAGTTTCTTAGGTATCTGGCTCGGCGGCGTGGTCTATGACGCTTACGGTACCTACGATCCGATTTTCTGGGGCGGCATCGCCCTCGGCGTCGGCGCGGCTTTTGTGCATTTCCCGATTAACGAGGAACCACTGCCAAGGCTGGCAATAGAAGCGGCGGCGGCGCAGCC
>JABMOP010000293.1 GCA_013204125.1 Rhodospirillales bacterium
ATTTTGCTCGACCGCGGTGATGATCAGCAATCAGACCCTCATCCAAAGCACCGTCGATGATCACCTGCGCGCCCGCGTTATGAGCATTTATGCTTTGACCGTCAGGGCGATACCGGCGCTCGGCGCCTTTATCGTCGGCCAACTCGCCGACCGGCTTGGCCTGCCGCCCACCCTCTTAGGCGGCGCAATACTTGGGCTCTTATTCTGGCTTTGGATACGCCAGATTGTCCGCCGCAATAAAATTGCCGAGCGCGTGGAACGGCCCCTCTCCGAGCATTCAAATTAGCGCGGTCGCAATTTAAGCGACGGCGATGGACTTGATTTTGGCGCGCCGTTGGCCGGAGCGCTGGGCGATCTCGTTGTCCTGGTCCTCGATGGCGGTGCGTGCCAGATCGATGATCGAATCGCCGTAAGACTGGTCGAGCAAATCGTTCGCCACGCGCCGGTTTGACGTCAACTGACCGTCTTCGTAGTTTACGTTGAACGCCATAAATGTAGCGCCTGTGCCTTTGGGTTTCTTGCGAGCCATTATTGGCCTCCATCTAGGTCGGTCGTGGTTCCAAGCCGCCCCTCAAGCAAAGCCCAAGGGCAGCGCCGGAGCGGGTTTTTCCTGTGACGTGGAAACGCAGGCTAACCGGCGCACCGGTCAATCCCGCAGAACCAAACGAATTTAAAAAGGTATCGGGGTTATTTAGGTTATTTCTGGGAAAAGTCAATCTTCCGGCCAGCCCCTTGGCTGTCTTCGCAAAGATACTTGCGCCGCCGGAGTAAGCGCCGTCCGCCGTCCAATTTAGCCGATCTGGTCGAACGCTTTGGCCAAGTTTTCAACCGTGCGGTCGATATTGTGGAGCTTGTCCAAACCAAAGAGGCCGAGGCGGAAGGTCCGGAAATCATCGGGCTCGTCGCATTGCAAAGGGACACCGGCGGCGATCTGCAGGCCAAATTCGGCGGGTTTTTTGCCGTTCTGGATATCGGCGTTGTCGGTATAGCTGACAACGACGCCGGGGGATTGGAAGCCTTCGGCGGCGACGCTCCGAAACCCATTGCCGACCAAGAAGGCGCGGACTTTTGTCCCCAGCTCCCATTGTTCGGCGCAGACTTTATCAAATCCGTATTCTTCGGTTTCTTTCAGGGCGTCCCGAAGTTTTACCAGGGCGTCGGTCGGCATGGTAGCATGATAGGCATGGCCGCCATTTTCGTAAGCTTCCATGATCTGAAGCCATTTTTTGAGATCGCAGGCAAAGCTGGAACTGGTCGTCCCGTCGATTTTTTCGCGCGCCGAAGCGTTCATCATGACCAGACCGCCGCACGGCGATGCGCTCCACCCTTTTTGCGGCGCGCTGATTAAAACATCGACGCCGATTTCTTCCATATCGACCCAAATCGCACCGGAGGCGATGCAATCGAGAACAAATATTCCGCCGGCTTCGTGTACGGCATCGGCGATGTTCCGCATATAATCATCGGGCAGGATAATCCCGGCGGACGTTTCCACATGCGGCGCGAACACAACATCGGGTTTTTCCGATTTGATCCGGGCGACAACTTCTTCGATCGGCGCCGGCGCAAACGCAGCCTGATTGCCGGCCTCGACCAGCTGTGCTTTGAGGACAATTTCTTCGGACGGGATGTTGCCGGCTTCGAATATCTGGGTCCAACGATAGCTGAACCAGCCGTTACGGATCACCAGGCATTTGTTACCGGTGGCGAATTGACGGGCCACCGCTTCCATCGCGTAGGTGCCGCCGCCGGGGACAATGGCCACCGAATGCGCGTGATAGGCTTTTTTCAAACCTGCCGAAATATCGCGCATCACTTCTTGGAAGCTCTGAGACATATGGTTGAGCGAGCGGTCGGTGAAAACCACTGAATATTCAAGAAGGCCGTCGGGATCGACGCTCGATAGGGGGTTGGTCATTGTCTCTATCCTGGGTTCAAGCTAACGGGTGAGTATCCAAATTCAAGCTGGTCATACTCCGAATTATTCGGGGGTACCAGGGGTTTAAGTTTAAATCAACGGACGCCACGGACAAACAACGCCTCCATGGCTTGATACCGGCGGCTATCGACACCAAATAGATAGGCAAGCCGTAGGTGGCGCGCCTATCAAAAAAGATTCCAATGGCCGCATATTTTTGTATGATGGCCATGAGATTGGAGATGGTTAAGATAATGTCGGATAAGCAATATTGGGTTCAGGTTCGAACGCTGGTCCCCATCTATGGTCATCATCGCATCGAAGCGAAGAGCAAAAAAGATGCGATGAAACAAGCCAAACAGATGGTCAAAGAGCTATCGCCGGATGATTTGTTCAATCTGGAACGAGGCGGCGAAGAAGGGATCGGCGGCACCTACGTATCTTGTGACGAAGACGGCGAAGAATTCGAATTTCATCTGAAATAAGCGCGCTCAAATAGTCCTTTTAAATAAAAGACCGGGCCGCTTCCCTTCCGCCGATTTCGAAGACAGGACCTCATCACGATACGGGGCTACCAGCCAAAGCACAAAAACGTGTTATCCCCTTGTTTTTCAAGCCTCTTTCAAGGGAAGGTTTGGTTCAAGAAATCAGGGGGCCGCTACCCGCCCGGCCCCATGATTAAATCGGGCAGGAAGGTCACGATCTCGGGAAAGATGCTGAGAATGATAATCGCCGCAACCATGCACAACATAAACGGCAGCGCCCCTTTGAGAATGGTCGGCAGCGATACATCGGGCACAATCCCGTTTATCACATAAAGATTGAGGCCGACCGGCGGCGTGATCAAGCCGATCTCCATATTGATGGTGAAGATCACCGCGAACCAATAAGGATCGAACCCCAGCCCGGTGACAATCGGCAGCAACACCGGCGCCGTCATCAAGATGACCGCGACCGGCGGCAGGAAAAATCCGGCGACCAACAAAAACAAATTGATGATCCCCATCATCACCCATTTATTGACTTCAAGGCCAACGATGCTTTCGGCCACGCTTTGCGTCACGAACAGCGATGAAAGGGTGTAGCTGAACAAAACCGATGCGCCGATGATCATCAAAATCATGACGCTTTCTTTCATCGAATCTGAAATGATCGCCCAAATTCTGGCCGGCTGGTAAACCTTATAAATAACCGCAACCAATATCAGAACGAACAAGGCGCCGACGCCGGCGGCTTCGGACGGCGTCGCAACGCCGCCATAGAGTACAAATAGAACGCCGGCGATGATGGCGAGGAACGGCAGCACCTGCGGCATCAGTTCAAACTTTTCGCGCCAGGAATAACCGCCCACCTTTTCGCTGAAACTATAGCCGCTGCGCCAAGCCGAATATATCGACCACAGCATGAACAAGGCGGTCAACAACGCGCCCGGCAAAAAACCGGCCAGGAACAACCGGCCGATCGACGTTTCGGTCGAAATACCATAGACGATCATGGTGATGCTCGGCGGGATCAAGATACCGAGCGTGCCGCCGGCGGCAATGGCGCCGGTCGCCAAGCTGTCGGGAAACCCGCGATTTCGCATTTCCGGGATGCCCATCTTGCCGATCGCGGCGCAGGTCGCCGGCGATGATCCGGAAAGCGCCGCAAATATGGCGCAGGCGCCGAGGTTGGAGATGATCAAGCCGCCCGGCACCCGGTGCAGCCAGCGGTCGAGGACCTCATAGAGATCCTTGCCGGCGGGCGACACCGCAATCGCCACGCCCATGACAATAAACATCGGGATCGAGACGAGCGAGAATTCCGCCAGACCGCCGTAGAAATTTTCCGCCAGAACGTCGAGGCTGTCGACGCCATCGAAAATCAAGAGAAAGACCACGGCGATCAGGCCGAGGCCGAAGGCGACCGGGATGCCGGTCGCCAACACGGCGATCGTCGAAACCGCGATCAGCAAACCAATCAGCAGCGGGCTCATGACAGCGTCTCATGATCTTTATTGGGAATATCGAACGGCATCTCACGTCCGCTTGCGAGAGCAAGGATATCGGCCACATATTGCAGACAAAGCAATCCGATGCCGATGGGAAAGGAGATATAGGGGATCCAAAGAGGCAGCGACCAGACCGTATCCGTGTGCCAATTTTTTGTCAGCGCCTCGTCAAATAACCGGTAGCCCATCCAGCCAAGAAGGGCGCAAAAGGCCAGCCCGCCGAAATTGGCGAGGAGCGCCAGCGCAAAACGCCCCCGGCGGCCGAGGTAAAGGGGCAGCAGGTCAACATTGACGTGACCCTTGATCAACAACACGTAAGGGCTGCCGATCAGCGTCGCGCCGACGAGCGAGAAAATAACGAATTCGGTCTGCCAGACCGTCGATGCGTTCAAGACGTAGCGCATAAACACCATTTGGCAGACAACCAGGATCGCCAAAAGAACCAGCGTCGCGGCAATGATACCGCAGAGACGCGACACCGCTTTAACGGAATTGATGAAAGCTTCCAAAATTCGGGCTTTCCAAAAATGATAAACCCGCCTGCCTTAAGTCAAGCGGCAGGCGGGTTGCCTAAACCATCTATTCGACGGCAAGAGCCTTGGCGATAAGCTCTTTGCCGCCCGGAACTTTCTCGGAGAATATTTTATAGGACGTTTTTTGAGCAATGGCGCGCCATTCATTGGCTTGCGCCGCGTTCATGGTGACAACCTCGACGCCGGCTTTTTTAAAGACCGTGACCAATTTA
>JABMOP010000294.1 GCA_013204125.1 Rhodospirillales bacterium
AGCCGGACCGGCGCGGCCGATATCCCGGCCCATGAATTCCACTATGCGTCCTTGGATGGCGATTTGGGCGGCATCGATTTTGCCTATGGGGTGGAACGTGGTTTCGGCATTGATGGAAAACGCGATGGCCTGAAAATCCATAACCTGACCGCTTGCTTCTCCCATCAACGGGACACGGATGCCAACCACTGGGTGGAACGGTTTTTGAATTTGGTGCGGGATACGAACGCGGAGGCGCGGGGCGATCAACCCGCCGCCGTAAATGCTTAAGGTCTAAAGCATCGTCCTTACATCAACCACGGCAACATTTCCTGAATCCACTTCGGCGACCGCCCGGCGGAACACATCGGCGAGGGCGTTCGGATCATCGACCGGGCCTTCGGCCCAAGCGCCGTAGCTCCGCGCTAAGGTTGCAAAATCTATGTCCGGTTCGGCCATGCGCTGGCCGATCCAGGCATTTTCCGGTGGCCGGCCCCGCGCATCGGCGACCCTGATTTGGTGGTGCTCGTCGTTGCCCCAACTGTTGTTGTTATTTATCACCATGAGCGTTGGGATTTGGTAGTGACAGGCGGTCCAAGTGGCGTGCGATCCCATCAGAAAATCACCATCGCCGGTAATGCCGACCGGGAAACGCCCTTGCTCGCGAAGCGCCAGGGACGCACCGACCATGCCACCCGGACCATAGCCAACGCCGCCGCCGCCATCGCCGCCCAAATAATCGCCGGCGCCGGCAAATTCCCACGCGCCTTCGGGGAAGCTGCGATTGTTGCGCAGGGTCATGGTCCAGGGCTTATCTTTCACCGCGTGATATAATTCATACACCATGCGCCCGGTGGCGATGGGAGAGCTATCCCAATTTTCGCGCCAGCGGTCCTGCTGCGCATGGCGTAAAGTTTTATGACGTTCGGCAAGGGCGGCTTTGCGATCCGATATACGCTTCGCCAGATTATCATCGCCCGCTAATTTTTCCTTCAAAACGCCGATCAATTGGGCCAAGCCCAAATGCGGGTCGCAATCCAGTTGTAAATCGACGGCAGATACCGGCCCGCCGTAATGGGACCAGGAATTTTCCTGCACATGTTCCATCGTCATTTCGATGACACGCTGGCCGTCTTTGCCGCGTACACCCTGGAAATAGCCGTCATAGGCTTCGGTCACATCGGCGCAATCGACGGCCAGGATCACATCGGCTTCGGCGCGCATCCCCCGATCACCGGTCAGGTTTTGCGGGTGCGATGTGGGGAAGACGACGACATGGCGGTCGTCCATCAGGGCCGCGCCGGTTAAATCGGCAAGTTCAGCCAAGGGATCCCGCGACCGCATTTCGCGGCCCAAACGTCCGCCGACGATCAACGGCATTTCGGCCGCCAGAATCATATCCGCTGCATTTTCCAGCGCGCCCGGGTTGGGCGCCATCGGCGCCGCCGGCTGATAGCGGGCAAGGGTCTGATCGGGGATTACCAGATCATCATCGATGCCGCCTTCCTGTACGCCCAAATCGGTGCAGATATAGGTTGGGCCTTTGGGTGCGGTCGCCGAAACTTTGGCCGCTTTCAGGAACGAATCCAGCGTCGATTGCAGGGTTAGAGGCTCGTCGGTCCATTTAACGAAGTTCTTGACCAGATCGCTTTGCATGGACGCCGTATGCACATAATCGATATAGCGCCTTTTGGCGGGATCGAACGGGCCGGAACCGCCGAGCACCAATATCGGCACCCGGTCGCACCAGGCATCAAAGACGCCGACGCTGCCGGTCATCAGCCCAACCAGATCATGAATAATGGCGAGCGACGTTTTGCCCGACGCCTTGGCATAGCCATGCGCCATCGACATAACGACGGCTTCGTGGGTGCACATAATCATTTCAGGGTTCTGGTTGCGCGTATGATTGACCAGCGAATCGTGAAGCCCGCGAAAACTTGAACCCGGCAGCAAAAAGATGTGCTTGAAGCCCATCGCCGACAGCATATCGGCCATCACGTCGGAGCCGTATTCCGCCTTGGATTGATTGGCGGGTAAATTCACCGGCGTTTCCGGATATTTCATGCTGCCGTAATTGATGCTGTCGTTCATTCCCCGATTTCCTTCGATTGATTTGAATCTTAAGTATCGGATTATTGCCGGGGGTACAATATTCGCCTACCATCCGCACAACCGAAATTTTTAAATGGAGGTTGGGGATATGTCCGAACCGATTTGGAATAAGTTTTTGACCGAGCGCGATAAGGAAGTGTTTGCGTCTGCGGGCTATGGCGCCCGCGCCGGGTTCGGTAAAAAACCGGCGCTCATCGTCATCGACGTGAATTATAATTTTTGCGGCGATACGCGGGAGCCGATCCTCGAATCCATCAAAAAATACCGCAATTCCTGCGGCGAAGATGCCTGGGACGCGCTGCCCAAAATACGTAAATTGATCGACGCGGCGAGGGACAAAGGCATGCCGGTCATCTATTCCACCGGTCATGGACGCGAAGACGGCTGGGACCGAGGCGGTTGGGCCTGGAAAAATTCGCGCCAGGGCGAAGACCGGAGTCCACCGGAAGTGCGATCCAGTAACCGCGACGGCAACGACATCATGGATGAAATTGCGCCGGGACCAAAAGACATCGTCGTTAAAAAACAAAAACCTTCGGTATTCTACGGCACCAGCTTGATGGGATATCTCAATGATCTCGGTGCTGATTCCCTGATCGTCACCGGCACCACCACATCCGGCTGCGTCCGGGCGACGGTGATCGACGCTTTCTCGCTAAATCTTCCCGTCACCATCGCCGAAGACGGTTGCTTCGATCGCTCCGAAGCTTCGCATGCCATTAATCTTTGCGACATGAACGCCAAATACGCCGACGTCATCGGATCAGACGAAGTTCTGGAATTCATCAACGGCCTCGGCGAGACGGATTACAATTTGCCGGCCGGCGTCGGGTCAGGCGCCTAAATCAACGCCAGAATTTCCGCCCGTGGGTTGGGACCACCGGCCAGGGTCGTTTCGATAATATTGAGGCGCGGGGCACCCTTCTTGGCGTGTTTGGCAAAGCGGTCCTCGATTAGGCCTCGAAAACCCGGATCGCCGATGAAGGCGGTCAATTGGGTAAGATTATCCCAGCCACCGCCGGCTTGTTCCAACAAGGTGCCAATATGCTCGAACACCAAATCGGCGGCTTCGACTTCGTCTGCGGCGCGCTCACCCGAATGGGCGTGGGTGCCGAATATGCGCGAAGAGGTCACGAGATTGCCGGTCTTGGCGCCCATCGACATGGGATCGCCATGGTGCAGGCCGGGAATTTTTAAGCAAGTTCGCTCGGCGTTCAAGACGCCCAATATCATAAACCGGAAATCCTGGCCTTCAGGTAAGGCGGCGGGCGCATATTTATGCGGCGCGCGGTCGCTCATATCAGGATAGGTTTTGGCCCAAATTTCGTTGAGCACGGGCCGGTCGTCGAGGCTCCGCATATAAAGGGCGGCGCGGGCGATAGTGCCCAAATCCCCACCAGCCGCCTTGGCGAAGGCTTCCATATTTGTGCAGGCCGCCGCCATCTGCGCCGCCGCGCCAACCGCCAGCTTGCCGGTCGCCGGATCGTCCCCTTTGATCCCCGGCGCGATGATAAGATCGCCGAGGCGCAGTCCTGCCGGGGCGGGGTTGGCATGGGGGGCCAGATAAATTTCTTCGAACGCCGTGTTATCATCGCCCGATCCGATTAATCCGACGGCTTCGGCCATGACGGTCAGGCGGTCTGGAATGGCGCTGATCAGGCATTTCAATTGAGGCCGGGCTTTGATGCCGCTAAATATTTCTGCGTAGGCTTTTTCCGCCAAGGAGATAAAGCTCGCGTCCCGGCCAAAAGCGGTGATCTGTACAACATCTTCCGGCTTAGCACCATTGACGCGCATCAGCTCGGCAATATTCGCGAACGCCTGGCGGGTTTCCTCAATTTTGTCGTCCGACATGTCGCCGCCGGGAATCGTGCCGTGGACGCGGGATGTAAATATCCAATCACCGGTGCGCACCGTCGGGTCGCGCGCCGGGACGCCCGGAATTTCGCCGCGCACCCGCTTCATGCCGAGGACCGCAAAGCCGTCGATGCGCACCAATTGCCCTTTCGGCAAGGGCGCGACCAGGACTTTGAAGGCCGGGCGGTCTTGGTCGTCCGGGAACATCGCGTCCCACGGCTCATAGAGCGCCATCCGGTCTTCAGGTTTGGTCACGAAGGCGACGGCGCGTCCGATATTATCGGTGCTGCCACCGGCGCCTTCCACGGCCGCCGCCAAATGGCCGAGCGCAGCCTTGGTCTGGCTGACCAGATCACCTTGCACTTCGCCGCCGACAGGATCTACGCCGGCCAATCCGCCCGCATAGACAACGCCGTTCGCGCACGCGCCAAGCGGCATGGTGGCGTTAGGGTTGCCGGGATAAATCTCGAATAATTGGGATAGCTGGCTCATATTTCCTCTAAATTTTAGCGGCGATAATTTCGAGCATCACCAGAAGCGTTGGCGCGACAGCATAAGGAAGGGGATGCAGGGGCGCGGCTTTACCTGAAAATTCAGCGGCCCAGCGCGCTTCAAGGCCTTTCAAATCCGCCATATCGGATAAGAACAATCTACCTTGCTTAACATCTGCCCACGACATGCCGCCCAATTCCAAAGTGGCGGCGATGTTGGCGAAAACAAAATCGGTCTGCGTGGCCGTATCGGCGCCCGGTTCTCCGCTTTCTGGATCGAACGGCAGGACCCTCGATGTGAATAAATAATCGCCCATGCGCACGCCCATCGGGATCGGGTTGGTATGGGCGACCACCGGCAATTGGATCACCTGGCGCGGCTGATCGGCGACGGCGAAGAATTCCAACTGCACCTTGCGCCCGCCAAATAAGGGCGCAGTGATAAATTTATAAGTTGGCCGGTTATGCGCGTCCGGGAAACGATCAACCCATATCGCGTTTAAAAGCGGCATGCCTTCCTTGCCGTTTTCGAAAAAGACGCTGACCTGGGCGATGGCGTCCAGGGAGCTGCCGGCATTTTCGAGGGCGCTTTGCATGTTGGCGAAGGCATTTTGCAATTGGTCTTCCAGCGCTTCGGGCAAAGCGCCCCCTGCGTCTTCGCCCGATATGCGGCTCCCGTGAATGAGATCACCAACGCGGATGCCAGCCGAGAGCGGGACACCGGGGCTGAATATTTCACTTAATGCCGTCATTCATCAGTCCCAATCGACGCGGTGGCGGAACCCTTCGCCCAAACTTTCGATGGCGAGCGCGGCAAAGTCTTCGTCGGAAAATTCTTGGTTGCCGCCGGCGATACCGACACCGCCGACCACTTCTTTGCCGTAGCAGACCACGTAACCGCCGGGCAGCGTCGTGATCATGGTATCGTTCCAATCGGATGGCCCCCGGTGGCCCTGCTTTGCCTGCTGGTCCCAAAATTTGATAACGCCTTTGGTATCGCGCTCAAAAATCGCGCCGGTATAGGCTTTGCGGTGGGCCGTTCTGATGAAGCGGGCCGCCTTGCCGTCCATGCGCGCCGACGCAATAATTTCGCCGCTTTTATCGACGACGCATACGGCGATGCCCTTGTGATTGATTTTTTTTGCGTGGGCTATAACCGCATCGACCACCGTTTGGGCGTCTTCAAGGCTTAGAGTTTTTATATCAAGCATGATGGGCGTACCTCATGTTCATTCATTTCATATCCAGCACCCGGCGGGCGATGATGTTGCGTTGAATTTCGCTGGTGCCGCCGGCGATGGTGGCGCGGCGCGCGCGCAGGTAATAGGACGCTGCATCGAACGCGCCGTCATCGGGCTTGTGTGGCAATAAAAGCGCGCCGTCGCTGCCATAGGCCTCGGCCATTAACTCGGCCAATTTTTGTTCGCTTTCGGTGCCGAGCAATTTGACGTAGGACGCGTCGGTCCCCAATTCGCCGCCCGCTTGGACAATGCCGACAACTTGGGCGAAGGCAGCAGATATGGCGAGGACTTCCAATTCCGCTTCGACCAATTTGTCGCGAAAGGCGGCGTCTTCCAAGGCGCCGTTTTCCCGCGCTTTTTCCTTGATACGGCGGAGCGCTTGGATATTGTTGCGGGGATTGGCGCTGCCGCCGCGCTCGTTGGCCAATAATGCGGTGGCGACGCCCCAACCACCGTTCATTTCGCCGATGATGTTCGATATTGGCACGCGCACATCGTCGAAAAACACTTCCGCGTATTCATCTTCATCGGGCAAGGTTTGGATGCCGCGCGCCGTGATGCCGGGGGTTTTCATATCGATCAAAACAAAGGTGATGCCCGCTTGTTTTTTGGGCGCGTCCGGATCGGTGCGCACCAAGGCGAACATCCAATCGGCCAAATGCCCCCAGGTGGACCAGATTTTCTGTCCATTGATAATCAGATCACCGCCATCGATCACCGCCGATGTGCGAAGGCTGGCCAGATCGGACCCGGCGCCGGGTTCGGAATAACCTTGGCACCACAGCACTTCGCCGGAAACCATGCCCGGCAGGTGCTGCTTTTTCTGATCTTCGCTGCCGAACCGCAACAGGATCGGCCCCAAATGACCAATGGCTTGGGCGGAAAGTTCCGGCGATCCAATGCGCGCCATTTCATCGGCGAGGATGATTTGTTCGGGTAGGCTGGCGTCCATGCCTTGCCATTCCTTGGGCCAGGCCGGGGCGATCCAGCCTTGGCCGTAAAGCTCCTTATGCCACCACATGGAATCTTCCATATTGGGGCGGGTCGGCAGATTGCGGAGGCGTTCCGGCAGGTTTTCTTCCAACCATTTCCGCACCTTGGCGCGGAATTTGGCTTCATCTTCCGTATCGGTGCGAAAGCTTGGCAAGGCCGCGTCCGGATCGTTATGCGGGCTCAAAGCATGATCGCCGTATCGTTTACGATGAGACGCCGGCGGCCCGTAAAGGTTCGAGACCGCCATCGCCCGTTTCAGATGGAGGCCGATATCGTGCTCGTCGGTGAAGCCTATGGCGCCGTGCAATTGAATGGTCGAATTGCAAACTTGGATTGCGGCGGCGCTGGCCTTGGCTTTGGCGGCGGAGGCCAGCCAATCGGCGTATTGATCATCCCGGTCGGAAAACCGCGCTGCTTCGAATAACAAGGCGCGCGCGGCTTCGACTTCCATGAAATTATCGACCGAGCGATGCTGCAAAGCCTGGAACGAGCTTAAGGTTTTCCCAAACTGCTCGCGGGTTTTTAAATATTCCAGGGTCATTTCCTGGCCCCCATCGGTGATGCCGGTTAGTTCCGCCGCCAATCCCAATTGCAGAACCGTATCCAAGCGCCGCCGAAGAAGCGCCGCATCGGCGCCTTTTGCCAAAATATTGGCCGCGATAATCTCTACCCGATCAAGGTCCAGCACACCTAACGGGCTGCCGTCGATGCCGCGCCCCGGTGCCACTAAAACGCCGGCGCGCTCAATCAGCGCCACAACTTCCCCCGCGTGGATAATGAAGCCATCTGCCATTTCTGCCGCCGGGACCGCCACCAACCTGCCGGAAACACGTAATACGCCACCCGCATTTTCCAATTCTAAGGGGTTTTCCTGATCATCCCGGGAGTTGCCTTGCAAGGCGGGAACGACCAATGCTTCGCCCGAAAGCGCGCGGCCCAAAATATCCGCAACGCCATCGCCGCCCGCCGACAATGCCAGAACCCCGGCTGCCGCCGGAACCAGGGGTAGGGTAGATAGGGTGCGGCCCGCTTGTTCGGCCACCAGGCATAATTCAAACGCGCCTAATCCGGCGCCGCCTTTATCTTCAGGCGCGATAAGACCGAGCCAGCCATCGGCGCCCGCCGCCGCCAATTCGCCGGCGTCGTACCCCTTGCCGTTATCCCGTAACTTTCGCAAACGATCGGCGCCGCCATTGGCAATGGCAAAGCGCTGGGCGCTATCGCGGATAAGGGTCTGGTCTTCACTCAAGTTGATTTGCATGGCCCGGCCTCGCCGCTTAGCTAGTCGTCTCGTTTCACCGGGCCGAGACCAGGCCGGTAGGTTTTGTTATCCAAAAATTCGGTCATGCCCTTGGACCGCGTGCCTTCGGGATCGATGCCGAAGAGAGCAGTGTTTTTGGTGGCGAGATATTCGTAGGCCATATTCATATCCATATCGCCGACATTACGCACCGCCTGCTTGGTATAGGCCAGCACCATCGGCGCTTTTTCCATCAATTCGCGGGCGATGATTAGAACCTCTTCCCGTAATTTATCTTTGGGTACGGATAAGGTCGCGACCCCCATTTCAACGGCTTTCGGCCCATCGAATGTGCGTCCGGTCATGGCGTAGAACATGGCATTTCGATTATTTGTAAGATCGGAAAAAACTTTGGAGACATTGCCGCCGGGCAATATGCCCCAGTTCACCTCAGACAGCCCAAAGGTGGCGTCATCGGCGGTGATGACGATGTCGCAGGCGGCAAGCGCCGTAAACGCCCCGCCAAAGCAATAACCATTGACCATGGCGATGGTCGCCTTGTTGGAGGCGGTTATAAATTGTGTCCATTGGCGGTGTGCCCAATAGGATTTATGCCGGGCAGCCGGATCGTTATCGGTGGCGCGGAAAAATTCCCTTAAATCCATGCCGGCGCTCCAACTTTCGCCGGCGCCGGTGATGACGATCAGCTTGGCATCAACCAAATTTTCCAATTCGGCAATAATCTCCACCATGTCGTAATGAAGCTGCGGGCTCATGGCGTTGCGTTTTTCCGGGCGGTTAAAGGTCACCCAGGCAATGCCTTCGTCGTCGACTTCATATTTCGCACATTCAAGCTCTTTGGAACTGGCCATCGTCTTCTCCCTTAAAGTCATTTGATAATGAGCCCGTTTGGTCTCATTCTGTTTCTAGTCTTTTATCATGCCAGGGTATGGCTTGAAAATAAAACGGGGAAGATCGAATGGAATTAAATCTTGAAGGGCGCTCTGCGCTGATAACCGGGGGGTCTAAGGGCATTGGCTTGGCGATTGCCAAAGGGCTGGCGGCAGAAGGCTGTAATCTGCACCTGGCGGCCCGGACGGAAGCGGATTTGGAAGCCGCTAAGGCTGATATCAGCGGGCGCTATAATATCTCGGTCCAAACCCATGCCCTGGATCTCAGTAATGACGCTGCCCGCGAAAAACTTGCCGAAGATGTCGGCGAATTGGACATCTTGATCAACAACGCGGGCGCTATTCCCGGCGGCGGCATTACGGACTTAACAGATGAAGTATGGCGGGATGCCTGGGATTTGAAGCTCTTCGGCTATATTCATATGTCGCGCATGATCTTTCCAAAAATGCAGGCGCGGGGCGCCGGCGTTATCGTCAATATCGCCGGTATTGCCGGGCGGCAGCCGATGCCGGGCTATATCGCGGGCGCTACCGGCAATGCAGCGCTGATCAATTTTTCGCGCACCCTCGGCGTCGCCGGGGCCAAAGACGGGGTGCGCGTTGTTTGCATCAATCCCGGCCCGACGCTCACCGAACGGCTGATCTATTTGCAAAAATTGGCGGCGGAGAAAGAGTTTGGCGACCCGGAACGCTACCGGGAACTGCCGTCCCCATCCATTATGGGGCGCCCGGCGGAACCGGAAGAAGTCGCTGATTTGGTTGTCTTTTTCGCGTCCGAACGGGCATCTTATATGAGCGGCACGGTGATCGATAT
>JABMOP010000295.1 GCA_013204125.1 Rhodospirillales bacterium
ACCATGTCACGCATCGCCGCGGTGGGCGTGATAATATGATCGGCATTATTGGCTGATATAAGCATCAGCTTGCGCCTGAAATAACGATTAAAGGCAAACAGAGCGCCTTGGGTTGCCGTCATATTTGCCAGATAAAATGGATCAAACAGGCCACCTTCACGCAACAGAAGTATTTGTTTAACCGGGCTTTTCAAAAGGCCGAAATTCGCCGAAGAAAATAGGATATCCGGATTGTGGCGCCGAACAATACGGCGCCAAGCGGTTTGTTCCCACAAAAAGCGTCTGACGGGCGAGAAGTCGGCGATATCAATCCTGCTAACGGATTTCCGGTCTGGGGTATCAAAATCGCTGGGAACGGAAACGACCACATCGACGCCCCGCTTTTCCAACGCGCTCAGCAGGTTCTTGGTATAGGTAACGATGCCTCCCTTGCGGGCGGACAGAGCATTGACCAACACTTTCATAAGACACGAATTTTCATTGCTGTTTCAATAATTTGATCGAGCCTGTCATGATGGCTGTGCCCGTCCTCGAGCACGCGTTTTCGGCCGTGTTCGGCGACACGGCGCCGCTTCTCATCCGCAGATAGCCAAATTTGGCATTGCTCCAACAATTCTCGATCATCGGCAAAGAATACAGCGTCTTCACCTTCCTGAAAAAGCCCGCATATTTCCGGATTTCGTTCGTGCAGCATAAAACCGCCCATCGCAGGCAGCTCCATTGACCGGCAAGTTTGCAGGTCCCGGTTTTCTTTCCGCAAAAAGCAGAGGTTAATTTTGGTCGAGCACACGGCCTTTGCGTACTCATCTCCATAGACGGGGCGGCCCATAATTTCCGGGCCATCCCCCCTTGAACCAAATCGATTCCATCCGTTTCCCCAAACGCGGACCCTAATTCCATTCCGGGCAAGGTACATCAGACTTTCGGCGCGCTGACGTTCGAACGTGCCGACAAAGCCGACATCGGCGCCATAAACCACTGCGTCTTCTTCAGAAACCTGGACCGGCCGGTGGAGGCTTGGATCGTAGCTGTTATTTACGAACAAAATATTGCGAACGCCCTTCAAAGGCATTTCACTTGCCTCGGCGTTCATGGATTTAGTCGTAACCCAAAGATCGAACAGCGCAAGGGCGCGTTCGGTCCAACGCGAAATCTGGCGGAGATTCATCATGTCGTCTTCAGAATACCAGACCAAGCGCGTTGAAGGGTGGCTGGATTTGATGGCCTCAAGGGTTGACGGTCTGATGGTCACGCCGCGTTCCAACCATAGAATGTCATATTTATTTTCATCCATATGTTTCAATATGGAAGCATTGGCGCCCACCGCATCGTCTGGCAGGCGCATCCGATATCGAATGCGATCCATCATAGTCGGTGGATCTTCGTAGCTCGCGCCGGGTCGATTGGTGGGAATAACGCTTACCTGGTGACTAAGTTGATTCAACGCCTGAATGCGTTGCAAGGTGCGTGATCCAGGCACAGTCATTCCGACAAATAGAATATGCAACTCGCTCATAGGGGACGATCCAATGCCGCCTTTAAGCCAGCAATATCAGATGAAAAATCCCATTCACTGATTTTTGCTTTTGCCGCGCGCCCCAATTCGTCAGATTTTTCGAGGCACGCGGCCAAGGCACTTGCCAATCCGGCCACATCGCCGACCGGCAATTGAACACCAGTTTTTGGTGTAACGAGATCAAACCCGGCACCAACCTGATCCGATACGATCACCCCTGTGCCTGAGGCCATGGCTTCATTGACGGCTAAACCCCACGGTTCACGCTCCGCCATCAGAACAAATAAATCTGCGTCCGCGTAAAATCCGGGAAGCTCGCTTTGATTTTTGAAGCCGGTAAATTTGACGTTCTCGGGCGCACTGGTTTCGAGTGCGCCGCGCATTTCGCCATCGCCGGTAAATACAAGTATCGGCGCTGGGCCGACCGGCCAGCTTGCGCGCCGCCACGCCTCCAACAAAATTTCGGGATGTTTGCGGCCAATCAATTTGCCGGCAAATAATATCATTTTCTGATTTTCTTCCATGCCTAATTGGGCGCGGACGTTTGATACCGCGTCCCCAGTGGCACGAGACGCAAAGTAGTCGTTATCCACCGCGTAAGGCATAGAAAATAGCCGGTCTTCGGATATGCCGTTGGCCAAATAATATTCTCTATTTTTTGTTCCTACGGTCAGAAACGATTGGCACTTACTGAATATATGTTTGAGATAGAGGCGTTTTACCCAAGCCCTTGGCGGCGGCCCATCAGGCATGGCGCCGAACCAGTTTTCGCCCCTCATCAGAACCGGCCTACCGGCAGAAAAAGCTTTTGAAATCGCGCGGCGCATGGTTCTTGTTTGCCACCCATGCACCCACAAAGCGTCCGCCGCCTCGAGCATCTGAGCGAAATCAACTTCATTTAACAAATGGCTATGATAGCCTTGCCGAAGCGGCACATCCCATTCGACGTCGGCGCCAAACCCCCGGTCAAAATAACGGTTTTCTGAGAAATCACTTTCAAATAGGACGGTCAGGTCAATTTCTGGATCAGATCCAAGCAGGCGGAGCAACGGCGCTTGGTATTGAATTGGATGACTTACCAGGTAAATCAAATTCAATGTCATGGCGCAGTCTCAATCGGCCCGCTTTCCACCCGTTTCATGGAAATAGCTTTGTAACGATCCGGTACCACCGATTTGATGACTTTCGCCGTCTGGGTTGCCGTCGTGTGCCAGGAAAAATCGCGTGCCCGCAGGAGCCCGCGTTCCGACAAATTGTCTCGAAGAGGTTTCTCCCTCAGCAATCGCCCGATTTTCTCAGCCATATCCCGAGGATCCAGCGGATCAAAATAAACCGCGGCATCGCCGAGAATTTCGGGCATGGCGGCGGTGTTTGAACTTGCGATCGGTGCCCCGCATGCCATCGCTTCAACCAGCGGATTGCCGAAGGTTTCCACCGTCGACGGAAAAACGAAAATTTTGCAATTTTGATAAAGGCGAACGAGTTCTTCGCTGCTTGCCTCACCCAGAAATTCAACCGTTTCGCCCAAATTCCCTTCCTGTATCGCGGCTTGCAGCTCCTTGAGATACCCCTGATCGATGGCTTTACCTGCCAATTTGAGCACAATTCCAGGATATTCCTGCCGGATTTCTACAAGCGCATTGATAAGCGTGTGTAGATTTTTCTGAACGTAGATATCTGAAACCGCCAGCAAATATTCCCCGTTCCTCTCGACCATGGGCGGCCCATAAGTGCTTTGAACTCCATGATATATCACCGCAACTTTATTCTGCAGCCGGCGGCCAATGCCGAATGTCAGCGCCTTGCGCGCATAGTTAGATACAGCGATGGCGCGCCGGCACGTTAACAACGATAGAGCGGTCATAATCGTGAGCCCGGCCCAATATAGGCGCTTCACCAGCCGGGTTTCGCGCCCTGCCACCGCAAGAGAATTTCGCAGCATGATAATGCGCGCGGGCGCAATAAGAGGGCCATAATTGGCCGGCGAAACGGTTACATCGACCGACATTACCTTTGCTAATATAGGAAGGGCAAATTGCTCCCACAGTAAATTAAGGAAAAAGCCGCTAGGGAAATTCAACAGATGCATTCTGATCCGTTCATCGAGAATTCCGAACAGGTCAAATTGATCGCGATGAATGAATAGATGCAGCTCTAACTCCGGATCGTCTGCCAAAATCGGCAATATGTTTATCAAGTAGGTAACGCCGCCGCCGCTTTTTGCATGGATTCCATTAATCAAAATCCGCAGCCTATCGCTTCTCAAAAAATTTGGATCCATCCAATACACCTGTTTGATAACCGGCAAGCCCCAATCAATTGCGATTACCGGTCAAATATTTAGCCAAAAATTACAGTGCCAAGGGCAAATTTGCTGTACATAAATCAATGAACACATACCATGCATGCGCCTGATTTATAAACCCCCGAAGCCATGAACAAAGAACCTGACAATAACGCTGAGCGCGCCCATACCGCGGATAGTCCGATCGCCCGCCGGATATTGATATTCCGGCGCGGGAGTATCGGGGACGCTGTGATTAGCATTCCTGCACTCAATTGGATAAGGAACCAATTTAAAAACTCAGAAATTTTCTGCCTGACTAATTCACCGATTATGGAACGGGCGCGCGGTATCGAAGACGTATTACGCGGCTCGGACCTGATTGACGCGTTTATAGCCATGCCGCCCGGCGGTGGAGGAATAGCCAAACTGGCCGCCCTTAAATCCCAAATCCGCCAATTGAAATTCGATCTTCTTATCTATCTCTCCGAACCACCATCCAAATTTGCCATGCTCAGAGACTATATTTTTTATAAAACTTGCGGTATCCACGATTTTTGGAGTTTTCCATTCCGCAGCGATCAAACAACCTACCGGACCAAAAATTCTGAAATTTGGGAAAGCGAAACCGAGCGCTTATTGCGCATTGTATCAGGGACCAGCGAGCTTAAGCCCGATTGGTCGTTCTCGTTTAAGGCCATTGAGCAGGAACAGGCAAGACCCCATATCGACGCCCTGACCGCATCCGCCACCGGTTATATTGCATTCAGCCTCGGCGCCAAACTACCAGATAAAGATTGGGGGGACCGTAATTGGCAACGGGTCCTCTCAATAATAACTGAAAAACATCCGGAATTAGGGCTCATGGCGATCGGATCAGGCGACGAGTTCGAGCGCACCGAGCGGCTCATCAGCGGGTGGGGCGGGCCAAGAGCCAATCTTTGCGGCAAGACCGAACCCCGCATCAGCGCCCTCGCTATGAAGGGCGCGCGGTTTTATTTGGGCCACGATTCCGGCCCGATGCATTTGGCTGCTTTGGTTGGTGTGCCATGTACCGCGGTTTTCAGCGCCCGCGCCAAGCCCGGTGTCTGGTATCCACGCGGCGAACAAAACCATATTTTTTACCCAATGAGTTATGCCAATTCCGTATCGGCCAAGGCCGGATTTAGAACAGCGGGTCAATCAATTCAGGAAATCAGCGCCGGCAGAGTGGCCGAAACCTGCCTGCAAATGCTGGCCCCGAATGGAGAACAAAATTCATAAACCTAACGCACAGTTGCCCGCACCGGGCTAAAACTGTTATCAGCAACGATCATGTGTGGCATTGCAGGACTTATCGGCCTCGCCCCGGTCAACGAGCAGGCAGTAGCGGAAATGGCGCAGCTTATGGCTCACCGGGGACCGGATGATTTCGGACTATGGACCTCGGGCAACGGCCGAGCCGTGTTCGGGCATCGCCGGCTGAGCGTTATCGACCCGACACCAGCTGGACATCAGCCGATGGTGCGCGGCTCAAATGTGATTACCTTTAACGGCGAGATATACAACTACGTCGAACTTGCCGAGCGCCTGACCCAGGAAGGCATCCAGTTCAATTCAACCTCGGATACTGAAGTTCTTTTGGCCGCCTACGCAACCTGGGGCGAGGATTGTGTCAAAGAATTGAACGGCATGTTCGCCTTTGCCATCCATGACGCGGGTCGGCAAATCGTGTTCTGTGCGCGTGACCGGTACGGCGAAAAACCATTTCTATTCCACAGTGCGCCCGATCATTTCGCCTTTGCATCGGAATATAAAGCGCTTCTCTCGCTGCAAACGGTCGGTGCTGAATATGACCAAGTTCGGTTGCTGCGCTTTCTCCATCGTCCATCACAAGGGCTGGACGGCGACGAGCAAACGGTATTTTCCGATATTCGCCAGCTATTACCGGCCCATTCTCTGACCATAGATCTGAACAATCTGAGGTGGAAGACAAAACGATATTGGGATGTGTCACCGACGCCGGAACTGGCGCGCTTAAGTGAAGAAGACGCCCAGCGTGAATTTGGGGATTTGTTGCGGGACAGCGTTCGCATCCGCATGAGAAGCGATGTTGGCCAAGGATCGTGCCTGTCGGGCGGGCTGGATTCAACGGCCATTGTCGTCCTTGCACGGGAATTGCTTGGCCCCGGCGCATCCTACGACACCTTCACCGGCACATTTCCCGGCACCGATGCCGACGAAGAAAAATGGGCGCGCATTGCCTCCGAGGCATTATCGACCAATGCCCATTACGTCTCGCCCGGGCCGCATGAATTTCTCGAAGAATTGCCCGATTTTATCTGGCACAACGAATTGCCGGTCGGCAGCGCCAGCCAATATGCGCAATGGTGCGTTTTTCGGCGCGCAAAAGAAGCCGGCGTTACCGTGCTTTTGGATGGCCAAGGCGCAGATGAACTCCTCGGCGGCTATGAACAATATTTCGAAAAATATCTTTTGAGCTTCCCCGCCAATGCAGATGGGATCGATATCGCCGACGAGAGAAATAAAATTTTGCACCGTTATCCCTTGGCTCTCCCGACCAATTTGCAAAATTTAAAGCGGTCCCTGCCAAGGCCGCTCAGCCGCTTAGCCGGGACGGTCTTGAATAGAGGCAGCGATTTCTCGTTCGGTTTGTCGGCGGATTTTGCGCGCAAGATGCATGCTTCGCTGCCACCCCCGCCCGAAGGCGCCGCCGGCTTCAATCCTTTGGCCGCCACGCTCTATGAAGAATCGCTGCACACGCTTTTACCTGTATTGCTGCGTTACGGAGACCGCAATTCAATGGCCCATTCCAGGGAAGTGCGTCTGCCCTTTTGCGACCACAGGCTGGCGGAATTTGTTCTTTCGCTTCGCCCGGAATTGCTTATGGGCGGTGCGCAAACCAAGCGCCTTTTACGCGGCGCACTGAAAAATTCGCTGCCGCCGGCCATTCGCGAACGCTGGAACAAGCAAGGATTCCTCCCGCCGCATGCGGAATGGTTCCGTGATCGCTTATCGGGCCCCGTCCAAGATATAATTTTTAGCAGCGAATTCGCCGCCTCACCGATGTGGAATACACGCTGGTGGAAATCAGCTCTTCGCCGGTTCGAAGGCGGCGAGGCCCATTTGGCAACAGTTTTATGGCGCCCATTCATCGAAGATTCGTGGCGCAAATATTTTGTCGAACGCGCCAAATCCGCACCCAAACATGCCGTGTTTTCAGCCTAATGCGGATCGTTCTCATAAATCATTGCCACCCGGATACGCCGCATGTCTGCGCCACCCGTTTCCGCGAATTTTCCGGCGCTCTTGCGCGCAGAGGGCATCAGGTGGTTTTGCTGACTGCGCCGCTGGGCAATGTAACCGGGTTACCAGAGCCCAGCGATATTCCTGAACTTCTGGCGGCGCATGATTTCGCGGCGCCTTTCGAATTATCAACGCCGCCGATGGCGCCGGGAATGTTATCTTATTTGAGAAACGAAAATACACCGCGCTTTATCCGCCAAGGCATTGTCCTTTGGTATTATATTGTACGCGGCGGCGTTTTTACCGATTGGCGAAATGGCGCCCGGCGCTATCTCCCGGCTTTAGCCTCATCTTTCGAGCCTGAAATAATCTGGTCCAATTTTGGCAATACGGACTGCTGGAACATCGCGGCCCTGTTATCGACAGAAGCCGAGTGCCCCTGGGTTGCCGACATCAAAGATTTTTGGAGCAGCTTTATCGCCGCCCCGCTTCGCCCAAGGCTTGCCCGCCGGTACGGGGGAGCCAAGGCGTTTACCGCTCTATCGGGGACCCACGCGGCAGATGCCCGGGCTTGGTTCTCCAATAATATCGAAATAATTTACAGTGGATTTCGGCCCGGCATGGTCCGCACCGGTAGCGATGAAATTCCGGATGGTAAAATGATATTCAATCTAACCGGCGCCGTGTACGGGCGGGAACATTTGCAAATATTGAAAGCGGCTATTGAGGCCTGGCTAAGCAATCTGTCCGCCGATGCGGCAGCGAATATCGAGTTTATCTATTGCGGCAACGATGCAGGCGACGTGAAAGAAGTTTTTGGCGGTCTGGCTAGGTTCTGCAAAACCAACATCAACGGTTTCGTGCCATTGGAAAAGCTTCAAGAAATTCAGCGGCGCAGCTTTGCCAATTTATATATCGCCAGTGCCAGAACATTTCATCATAAAGTCTTTGAGCTGTTTGCCGCCGGCCGGTCGATTATCTGCTACCCTCGGGACAATGCCGAAACCGAGGGATTGGCCGGTCAGCTTGGAGCTGATTTCCATTCTTGCAGATCATCCGAAGAAATTGTTTCCGCACTTCAGAAAAGCTTTGATCAATTTCCCTTACCGCCGCCGCTGCCAGGCGGCATCACGGCCTTCACCTGGGATGCGCAGGCGGAAAAACTTGAAAATATTTTATTGGACGCAGTCGCATCAGACACCGGGAACAGTTAAGAGGAAATATCTGGAACATGGCAGCAATATCTAAATTAGGGAACGGTTTGTCGAATTTGTTCGCCCTTGGCCTGTTTTTGATGCCCGTGATTTCAATATTTTCATCCAAGGCGATGGTCCCCTTGTTCATATTGGTTTTGCTTGGGTATGCCGCGTCGAACATCTCGGCGGGCACCAAATGGCCTTCTATCTGGCGACCGGCTTATGTCGGAGTTATCCTTCTTATGGCGTTGGCAACGGCTAGTAGTCTTTGGTCAATCGACCGCAATTTGACTGTGGCCGCTATATTGCCGATTTCGGCTCTGATGGCAGCGGGATTGGTTCTCGTCGCGGGCGCGCCTCGAATGGACGCAAGTGGCTATAGATTGGAAAAAATGATCCTCGCCGGATTTGCGTTTGCGCTGGTTGTTTTTCTATTCGAATCGGTTACCGAAAATTGGCTGACGCGGACAGCGCGCGGATTGGATTGGGAAATCCTCATCAATGATTTCGCCGGCAATTTTGGAACCGATCCGTTGTTAAAAAACGGAACCGTCATCCTGTCACTCCTCTATTGGCCACTGGCGGCGACACTGCTCCGCCGGGGACGCTGGCCAGCGGCGATTATCGCCTGGACCCTGCTATTTTATCTGGCCATCGACTATAGCGCTGAGACCGCTGCATTAAGTTTGATCGTAGGTGCGATTATATCCGGCCTTGCCGCCTGGCGAGCCAAACTGGTGACGGGCGCCTTAGCAATTATATTTGCCGTTGGCGTCCTTGCCGCTCCGATCGCCGCCGACAGGCTACTTGCGCCAATAAATCAGTCAACTGTCGGCAAAATTACCCAATACCCTCAAATTCCATTTTCCATCGCCAACCGATTGCTCACATGGAAATTCGTCGAAACACGGATATGGGAGCGTCCGTGGGCCGGCTGGGGGTTCAGATCGTCGCGCGCCATTCCCGGCGGCAATGAAAAATTCGCTATCGAAATCGTTAACCCCGAAACCAAATCGATATCGCGCGTATTGGATTTCAATATACCGCTACATCCTCATAATCAGTGGCTGCAAATATGGTTGGAATTAGGGGTCGGTGGCGCGTTGATCGTGGCACTATTCGGCGCCGGCTTTATTTACCGCGCACGGCGATTAAACTTAAGCAAAAGTTTCGCAGCAACGCTGCCGGGCCTGATAACTTCGGTCCTTATATTCGCTTCGGCTAGTTTCGGTGCGTGGCAGAATTGGTGGATTGCAACAGTATTTCTTGCAATCGCCTTTCACCGAGCCCTCGCCAGCCAAGGGGAAGCTCGGGGCAAGTGACCCTAGCCGCTTACTGTTCGATCCAGTGGGCGTGCCACGCGGTCAAATTATAGAGAACCCAAATCAGCAAAGAGGCATCCCGGCGGCCACTTCGATGATCCTTGATAAGATCGCCAATTGCCTCCAGATCCGCGCCGATCTGCGGCAACAAAGGCGAAGACAGGATATTGCGCTCCGCAATTGCGCCAAATTCGCTTCGCAGCCATTCCGGCATCGGCGCTGCAAACCCCATTTTTTTACGCGTAATGATATCGTCCGGAATGATCCCGGACACAGCACGTTTCAATAGATATTTTGTTGTCCCATTTTGGATTTTATCGGACATCGGAATATCCATGGTGAACTCGACCAAGTGATGGTCGAGGAACGGCACTCTGGCTTCCAAAGAAGACGCCATGGCAATTTTATCGACGCGCATCAAAAGGAGCTCGGGCAAACGAAGTCGGAACTCATTGCCGATCATCCGGGTCAGCTGATCGCCGCCCGGAAATTCTTCGTCAAATTCGCTCAAATAATTATTCGCCACGGCAAAACTATCGGCGGTCAAGAATTCCGGTGGCAGCAATCCAGCTTCTATAATTTCTTCAGAGCCGGTTGGCGGATCCGACGAAAAGCCCGGAAACAGTTTCTTCTTTTGGGATTCCCAAAAAGCGACGGCGCCGCTCCAAAAGGCTTCGCGCCCGCCGGCTGCCCGGTCAACCGCATCGGCGTATAATTCGAACGCAGGGAAAAACCCAGCCAAGCCAAGCGCCGCGGACGCCGCCGCCCGACGCGCAAATGCCGGGAAAAGAGATTGAAACGGGCGAAAATACCGATGGTGAAGGTTCAAATATTTCATATAACCGTTATAGCCGCAGAACTGCTCGTCGGAACCTTCGCCAACCTGGATAACTTTAGCGCCGGAGGTGCGGGCTAGTTCAGAGACAAAATGCAACGGGATACAGACCCAATCGGCCAGCGGCTCGTCCTGATCTCGCACCAAATCTTGGAGATAGGCGATCATCGATTGCTCATCGACCATAACCTCGTGGTGGTTGGTGCCGAATTCTTTTGCGATGCGGGCGGCATAATCCAATTCGTTCAGATGTTGATGGTCCTTGAAGCCGACGGTGAAGGTATTCACCGGATCATCAGTATAGCGGTCCATCAAAGCTACGTTCACGGAACTATCTATGCCGCCTGATAAAAACGCTCCGTAAGGCACATCGGACATCATACGTTTTTCAACCGCACTCGTCAGACGTTCGCGGATGCCGTTCGTCAAAAAATCCTCGCGGGCACTCGGCGAAAGCCCATCGAGCTTGCCGGCTTCGATCCCCTGCCCTGGGACTGCTTTCCAATACCGCCAAGACCGCATCTTGCCGTCGTCGCCGATTTCCATGCAGGTCGATGCCGGCAGTTTGTATATGCCATCGAACATGGTGAGCGGCGCTGGGGTCGTGAGGTAACTGAGATAATGGTAAAGCGCGATAGAATTCACTCGGCGTGGAATTCCCGAAACGGCCAAGATCGCCTTGATTTCCGAGCCGAAAGCGAAACCGCCGCCATGGCGGGTGAAGTAGACCGGCTTAACGCCGACGCGATCACGCGCCAGTGACAACCGTTTTTGGCCTTCATCCCAAATGGCAAAAGCGAACATACCTTCCAAGCGCCGGACCAGCCCATCAAGGCCCCATTCTTCATAACCATGAACGATAACTTCGGTATCGGAATGATCGGACCGGAATGTATGCCCGGCGGCGATAAGTTCCTGCCTTAGAATTTTGTGATTATATATTTCGCCGTTGTAGGTAACGCGGACGGCGCCGTCCTCATTGGCCATCGGCTGTGAGGCGCGATCGGTCAGGTCAATGATTGTGAGGCGCCGATGCGCAAGGCCGACCCGTCCATCGTCGGAAACCCAGACGCCTTCTCCGTCCGGTCCCCGGTGCGCCATTGCGCCGCACATGTTCAAAAGGCTGTCCCGGCGAACGCCGCTACCGTCGAACCTTAATTCTCCTGCGATCCCACACATATTCTCGGTTCTATACGAATCGCCGCGTCTGACCAATCATTCCTTTTAAAGAATGGGCGCCCGGCAAAATTGCAACAGGTTACGCCATCATACCTAGAAAAAACCATGGAAATACCAATGTAACCCGCTATTCTCATTTGATCGCAAATACAAAACTTAGGGGAGGCCAATATGGCTGAACAATTGCCGACGGAGTATTTCGTAGAACGGGTTGCCAATATGGCACATGCCAATGGGGTGTTTCGCATCACATTCGCCCAACAGGCCGAGGGAGAATCGCTCCAACAGCAGGTTCGCCTGCTGATACCTGCCAATCAGCTCGGATCCATTCTGCAAGGAATTTCCAACGCCGCCAAGGATATCGGTGAACAGGTGCAAGCGCGCATAGAGACCGACGAAACGAAAGCACCAGCGAAAAAAGACAGCCCTCCCAAGAAATAAGGCCGACCGGTACGCCGCGGGGCCGAGCTAACCGATCTGAGATAGGCCTTGAAATACAGCACTTAGCCATTCTATTAATTAGGCAATAGAATTTAGGACTGGAATTTAGATTTACCCCTTTTCAGCAGCCCTTAGGGGCGCGAGCGAGGATTTATGGACGACATTGTCAGCAAAAAAAGTGCATCCGAAGGAACGGCGAATAAACCGCTCCTGGACCTTCAGTTCCTGTCCCATGGCACGGTCGAGTGCGAAAACTTAGACGAAACGCGCCGATTTTATGAAGACGTTCTGGGCATGGAATGTATCCAAACCAGCGCCCGGTCGATGATGATGCGCCTTAACTCTTCTACCACTATCGCGGCGGTTGCCGGCGGCGGCGGCACCTCGGGCGGCCTTTATAATCACTTTGGCTTTGACGTTGCGACCCGCGAAGAAGTGGACGCGGCCTACAAAAAAGTCGCCCCGGTGCAGGAAGAATACAAAATCAAGAAGGTCACAAAGCCGGTATTCCAGCACGGCACGTATTCATTTTACATTGTCGATTTGGATGACAATTGGTGGGAAATTCTTGAAAATC
>JABMOP010000296.1 GCA_013204125.1 Rhodospirillales bacterium
CCTCTGGACGTACCCACCGCAACCTGCTGCAATACTGAAAATTAACTTGCGTAGAGGAACCGCCCACATGCCGATCATCGATTCACAAGTCCATGTCTATGACGCCAACACGCCGGAACGTCCCTGGCACTCCGTGCCGAACTGGCCCGACCATGTCACTGGTGACGAGATGGTGGCAGCGATGGATGCGGTCGGCGTTGACGGCGCGATCTTCATATCCGCCTTTTCCATGTATCAGTACGACGCCAGTTATGCGGTCGAGGTGCAAAACGCCCATCCCGACCGTTTCGCCCTCGTTAAGCCAGTCGATCCGGCAGATCCGGCAGCGGCCGATGTCATTGCCGAGTGGAAGAAAACGGCGGGCACGGTCGGCATTCGCATCATGATGACCCGCGAGGCGGGACGGGAGCCGGACGACCCGGGTCTTGACCTGATCCTGCGCGAAGCCGTACGGCACGACTTCCCGGTCAACATGCTGTGCTGGGGTAATTTGGACGCAGGCATCGCGCTGGTCGACCGCCACCCCGACACAAGCTTCATCATCGACCATCTGGGCATTCTGCAGCCCCGTACGCCGCCAGCCCCGCCGGAGCCCTGGGCCGACCTGCCGAAGGTGCTGGACCTCGCCAGCCGTCCGAACGCGGTGATCAAGGTCAGTGGCGACTGCACCCTCTCCCATGCTGGCTACCCCTATCCGGACATCTGGGACCCACTCGCCCGCGTTTTCGACGCCTGGGGCCTTGAGCGCTGTCTGTGGGGCACCGACTGGACCCGCGCCTTCGCGGTCGTCAACTACGAACAAGCCGTCGAACCGTTCCGCCTTACCGAGCGCCTGACCGAAAGCGAACGGACGGTGTTGATGGGTGGCGCCTGTGCCAAAGCCTATGGCTGGGCGCCGGAGGGACGTTGAGAGGGCTTTGTCAGATTAAATCAGCTTGAGCCAGGAAGGGGACTTCCATAGTCTCCGGCGATGCCAAATCCCTTTTGTTATTTCAACAGTTCGCTCGAGGTAATTAACCTAACGCCGATCGAACCTAGTACCCGCGCGCCCAGTCTATGACGTTCTCCAGCGGCTTTCCGGCCAGATAGGCTTCGAGGTTGTGGCAGAAGACGTCCATAAAGCGGGATCTTACCGCCACGTCAGCGCCACCCGATACATGTGGTGTGATCAGGACGCGTGGGTCCTTCCACAGCCGGTCGTCGGGTGGGCCTTCAAACTCGCCGACATATACGTCAAGCGCGACGCCGCGCAGCTTGTCTTCGGCTAGAGCGTCAATCAGCGCGGACTCGTCGATGATTTCGCCACGCGCCACGTTGACCAGAACCGCGCCTGGCTTCATCGCCGCAAAAGCCTTTGGCCCGATCAAACCTTCCGTCTCCGGAGTCCACTGGCAACAGACCGCGATGAAATCGGAAGCACCGAGCAGATCGTAAAGCCCGTCGGGCCCACGAATTTCCTCGAACCCTGCCGGCAGATCGCCGCCCGTACTGCGGCGCGTGCCAACAACCCGCATCCCGAGCGCCGCTGCCAGCCGCCCGACTTCCTGCCCGATCCCGCCGGCGCCGACGATGCAGGCTCTCTTGCTAGCCAGTTGCACCGGCCGGTACGCCCCTACATCGAACATCTGCGCGAACCGGGCTTCGGCGGCACGGTGCAGCCCGCGCGCGAAATGGAGAAAGCTCGCGATAACGTATTCCGCCATCGGCAAGCTGGCCGCGTACCCCCGCGACGTTGTCACCACGATGTCACTATCCCAGAGGTCGCCTGCCCTCAGATTGCTCGCCCCGGCTGGCCGCTGATGCACCCATTTGAGCCGCGGCGCCCGCGCGCGCATATCAAGCGGGAACGGAAACGGCACCAGTGCAATCTCCGCCTCCGCGAGTAACGCATCCCGTTCCGCCCGCGTCCCCCGCCCCATCGCATTCGGCGCCAAATATCGCTGCGCCGTTGCCCTGGGCCAGGTCTCCCGGATCTCCCCAGCGAACCATCCACCGGCCTCAACCACGCGAAACCTTGGATCTATTTCCTCAATTCGGGCGCGCTCAGTAGGTGAAATGCGCGCGAGGCAAAGAATATTGATTGCATCGTCCATGATCGTGCACTGTGGCGCAGCGCGACGCCACGGGCAACAGCGCTATGGCAAGATGGCGCGCCCTGGACTATGTGGGGCAAGGGACATTCGCCCACTCAGATAGACTCCCATCGTCCTAAAACGTAGGATTTCCCTTAAGCTTAAAAGGGAAACGGCTTCATGGCCGAAGAACGCGCTCAGAGGAGGCTAGCGGCAATCTTGGTGGCTGATGTGGTCGGATAGGAACGCGTGAAATTGGCGACTTATTGGTCGTCTCGATGTGCTACACGCTGGGCCGAGATGTCAGAATGTTCCTTAACGCCACTGGGCGGTTTTGACCGGCAGTATCTTTCCCATCCAGATGGCGTGGTCGGTGTGGTCGGCGGCGTGATCGCCGGTGCTGTCGGCGTGGATCAGGATAGCGAGCCCGTCGCGGTGGATGGCTAGGAACGGCAAAAATCTATCGAACAGCGCGTGGGCGAAGACGACCTGGTACATCGGTTCGGTGTGGGGGCCGACAGGTACTACGTGACAACCGCCGATCAAGGTTTCCGGAAAGGCCTGAGCGATCTTTTCGCGCAAAGCAAGGGCCCGGTCCATGGTGGGTTGGGAGTCGTAATAGATGTGGGCGTGCCAGGAACTGATAGCGGCGGGGTCGGGTAAGGTCATAGATGGCTTATTAGCATATCTGGCAAACGGCGTCAGGTTATTGCTTGGCCCCCACTGTGTGGTCCAAGTTAAATGTTAGACTCTGACCTATCTCGGGCATTCACCCCTCATAGACTCACTCCACACCTGCGCATAGACTTTCGCCAATTAGGCGTGACTGGGAGGCATCGTGACGGAAGAACGCGTCCAGAGGAGGCTAGCGGCTATCTTAGCTGCCGAAGTGGTGGGTTATTCGCGTCTGATGGGCCATGATGAAGAGGGTAGGCAATGTCATCTATGGACGCCCCTCTGATTGCAAGTGGTTTTGATGCTTAGAAGCGGGTTGGGTTTGCAGTCATCTATCCGGCCTCTCGATGCAGCATAGTCTTCGCCGCGGGCCCTGATGGAATCCGTGGATCGACGCCCAGTCAGAGCATCGAGCTCAAAGCTCGGACACTGCCTCGGGTTAGGCCGATCCCGGTTGCCCTGTTTCGCCATCACGTCATCATCACCCTCGCAATAGAGTTTGTTTCGCGCTTCGTTATGAGATCACCGGAGCTTCCGTTCGGAACGTCTCGCCCCGGCTGAGCATTGCCCACACGACCCGGGCTGTCTTGTTGGCCATGGCGACAAGGACGACATTGGTCGGCCGGCGTGCGAGCAAGCTCTGTTGCCATAGGGAGCGCTGTTGTTTCCTGTGTCTGGACCAGCGCAGATCCGCGCGGGCTCCATGCACCAAAAGGCGGCGGATATAGCCGTCTCCACGCTTCGATATTCGTCCCAGTCGTTCCTTGCCACCGCTGGAGTATTGTCGGGGAACCAGCCCAAGCCAGGCGGCCAGTTGACGACCGGATTGGAACTGCGAGGCATCACCGATGGTGGCGACAAGGGCCGTGGCCGTGATCACCCCGACACCCGGGATCGTCTCAAGCCGCCGGCTTGCCTCATTGGCGCGATGCCAGACCATCAGTTTTTTCTCCAGACCAAGGATCTGTGCCTGGGCCATCCGAAGCTGGTCGATAAGTGACCCAAGGGCCTCGCGCGCCAGCGTTGGGACACGCTGGTCTTCGGGATCCTCGATCACCTCGATCAGGTCCGCTATTTTCGGTGCACCCTGGGCCGCGACAATGCCCAACTCACCGCAATGGCCCCTGAGCGCATTGATCAGCATGGTTCATCGTGAAGCCGTGAGGGGCGTCCATAC
>JABMOP010000297.1 GCA_013204125.1 Rhodospirillales bacterium
AACGCCTGTGTTGCATCGACCGGTTGAGATGGCAGCTAAAAGGAGACGTCGAAGCGCTGCCCACGACGGTTCTGGCCCCCTCGCTATTCCGGCAGGCCGTCGTCGGCTAGGCGTAGGACGGGCAGGGACATATACCGTTCTGACGGGAAGTGGTCATCGATATCACTATTGCTCCAGTTGAGATCGATGGGGTGGGACATCTCCATCGCCGTTAACGCCAGATCAAATAGGCGTTTGGCCTCTGGCGGCATTCCGTCCAGTGGATATTGGTCCAGATATTCCATGATGTCCTTCAGCCGTGGGAAAACGGCCTGATAGAATTCTCTGATCTTATCCAGTTTAGAGTTGATTCGCTTCAAGTACCGCTCATCGACATCGGCGATGACCCATTCGTCGCCCCATTCGGCGAGATTCATAAACGCGTCGGGGAACATTTGCGTGCTCATGGTCAAAATCCTCTAATTCGCTTCCATCATATCGCTATAGACTTTCCAGTGATGCTGAAGGGCCATCTCCTGCTGCGTCAAATGGACATGGCTGATGGCACCCGACATTAATCCCTTTTGTTGGGCTTCGAGCGTGTTGAGGTCTTCGAGGATCACATTTCGACCGCGCGAAAGGGCAAACTCTTGGCTGATCCGGTCGCTTGGCTTCTTGGCCGGGTAGTGGAAAACGTCGACTTGAATGCGGGTGCGCTGATGATCAATCGGCATGAAGTAGAGCTCGATATGCCAGTTTTTCTCCGACAATAGGACGAAGTTCGGGAAAAACTCCTGAACGTCGAACGCCCAGTTTTCGCTGTTGCCCGGATTGATGCCCTGCGGCGTGTCGGAGCTGTCCATTCCGAAGGACGGGATTATCAACGGCCGGTCATTCGCATAGGCAATTTTTTCAGCTGGTGATCGCTTGTGGTCCGGGTTGGCGGGCGCCGAGTAGCGGTTATGGCGCTCAGCCATCTCGAAATATGGCCGGCGGCGCTGAGGGTTCTTCTTGCCGCCCTGATAGTCCCCCATCGTGTTCGCATGGATAAACATGGTGTGGTAGCCCTCGCAGAAAGAGTTGACGGCTAGGCTCCAATTGCAATTGAGATCGACATAGTTGCTGGCAGCCTTTTCGTGAGAAGTGAAATAGCCGTCATATTGGCCGTACCAATCACCCATCCAATTTTTCAGCGTAAAGCGGTCCTGGTCGTCGAAATTGACAAAGATGAGCCCGTTCCAGTTTTCCGTCTTGATCGGCGGCAGGCCCATTTTCGACATGTCCAGGTCTTTGACTGCCTGCGCGTCGGTGACGTTGATGAGTTCGCCCTCGGTCGAATAGACCCAGCCGTGAAATCCGCAGCGGAAGTTGCGCCTGCAACCCACGCCCGAACGGATCAACTTGTTGCCGCGGTGGACGCAAATATTATGGAACGCCCGGATGACGTCATCGCTGCCGCGAACGATTATCAGCGAGGTATTGAACAGCTCGAAATCCTTGATCAGGTAGCTGCCCGGTTTTGGGAGATCGCCTGCATTTGCAACCGGGATCCAGGCCGGACGGAAAATCTTTTCACGTTCCAATTCGAATTGCTCAGGCGACAAGCGCTCCGGGATCGGAATTCGGTGATTTAGAGTCTCAACCTGACCCGCAAGTTTGGTTTTTACCGCTTCGTCCATGCGTCGATCCTCCTATTCGCTTCGACCTCGCCCGACAAGAATGTCAGTGTTATGCGTATTAATCAAAGACACAAGATGAAATGGTCCGGCATTTATCGGTCGGGGCGACCGGGATATAGACACTCAGTTTTTTTACTCTCTTCCATATTTTCACCCCCTACCCTAATTTCAAATTTTACGCGAGGGTACTTGGCCATCTGGATGGCCGAGGGGGAAAATCATTTCATTGGCGGTGAAGTTTGGATACCATCGCCAGGGTTTTGGAAGTATTTTCGGAAATGTGGGAAAAATATGCTGAAATTATGCCATAGCGGATTGAGCACGTGCTCAAAGCAGGTGCGCCATTGCCTGAAAGAAAAGGGTGTCGCGTATGAAAGCAATTACATCGAACTATGGCGCTACGAGAATCTGAACCCCCAATATCTGAAACTCAATCCCAACGGCGTGGTGCCGACTTTGGTGCATGACGGCGTACCGATCATTAACGCCTTCGCCATCAACGAGTATATTGATGACGCTTTTGCCGGCCCCCCGCTGAAGCCTGACGACCCCAAGGACCGGGCGCGGATGCGCCATTGGACTTTCATGGGCGACGATGTGCATCAGGCGATAATCAACCTGACATACACCGCCAATCTAAAATCTCTGGTCGACGCGTTGAGTGAGGAGGACAAACAGACGATGATCGATCATACGCCAATGCCGGAACGCCGGGCCCGCTGGGTGCGTATGTCGGGAGAAGGTTATGGCGAGGCCGATATAAATGCAGCGCTCGGCAAAGTTTCCTACACGGTCGCCTGGCTGGAAAAGGAATTGGCGAATACCGGCTGGCTCGCCGGGCCGAGATTTTCTCTCGCCGATATCTATCTGCTCTCCAACGTCCACCGTATCCGGGAGTTATACCCAGACCAGGTGGACATGGTGGCATTTCCCCGCGTCAATGAATGGCGGGATAAATTGATGGCGCGGCCGGCGGCTAAGGAAGCCTACGCGCCCGGCACCGATGAAACACCGCCCCGCCCCGCCGGCAAATCTGTAGACGGGATTTTTGCGGAGACGATTTGAGTGTTACTTTCCAGGCCATAGGATTTGCATAAATGTTATCTTGAATAAACTCTGTCGGCTTATTTTCTAAAGGATGATCCATGGCGCTTTCAATTTTAGGGGCGGGGTTTGGGCGGACCGGAACCAAGTCGCTCAAACTGGCTTTGGAACAATTAGGTTTCGGCCCGTGCCACCATATGGAAGAAGTGCTCGCCGATCCCAAACAGCTCGCCTATTGGCAGGCTGCGGCGGTCGGCGAAGCCGTCGACTGGAACGAAGTGCTTTCAGGATACAATTCGGCGGTGGATTGGCCTGCGGCCCGCTATTGGCGTGAACTGGCCGCGTTCTACGGGAATGCCAAAATTATCCTCACCACCCGGCCCGAAGATGACTGGTGGGACAGTTATGCCAGAACGATTATGGCGTCGCTGGCAAAACCGCGGGCCGAAATTTTGGATGCCCATATTCTGGGATGCGTCGAATTAGCGAATGAACTCGTTGCCAAACAAACCTTCGGCGCGTCCTATGATGATAGAAGCGCGGGGATCAAAGCCTATCGAAAACATGTGGAAGACGTGAAGGCGTCGATTCCGGCGGAGCGTCTTTTGCTACTCGATATTACCGAGGGCTGGGAGCCTCTTTGCAGGTTCCTTGAGATACCCATCCCCGAAGGCCCGTTCCCGCGTGCCAATTCTTCGACAGAGTTCTGGGACGATGATATTAGGCAGGAATTGAAATAACATGTTGGCGCTTTACCATATGTGGACATCCACCTGTTCCAAAAAAGTCCGTATCTGTCTTGCGGAAAAGGGACTCGATTGGGAAAACCGCGTCATAAAAGGGGGATCGGCACGGGAAAATCTGGCGCCGTGGTATTTGAAAATCAACCCGAACGGGGTCGTACCCAGCCTCGACCACGATGGCCGGATTATTATCGAAAGCTGTGTCATTCTCGAATACCTGGAAGATGTGTTTCCAGATGTGCCGCTCCGCCCGGAAGACCCGGCGGCGCGCGCCGCCATGCGGGTATGGCTCGATAAGTCGGAAAGCGTCGTTCACAAGAACATCAACATCATTTCCCACAATCGGTTCATGGCGGCGCGCATGGCGGATTTGTCGCTCGAACAGAAAATGAAAATGGCCGAAAGTTACCCCAAACTTGAATTGCGGTTTGAAAGAGTGCGCCGCTACAGAGACGGCGTGTCGGCGGACGAAGAGGCGCTAGCCGAGGCCCTGCTGGCGGAATTATTGGATGAAATGGAGGAAACATTATCGGCGAGCCCGTGGCTGGCCGGCGACATGTTTACTCTGGCGGATATCGCCATCACGCCGTTCCTGGAACGGTTTGAAGTCAACGGGCTGGACGCCCTGATCGATTGGGCGGCGCGCCCCGCCGTCGGCGATTGGTGGCGGCGCATCGGCGCGCGTCCATCCTTTGAGGTCGGCATGGCGCTGGATATGGCGAACGCCGGCTAAACTTTACCGAACGAACACCATCAATTTACCGAATTACCCCGCATATCGACCGCCCGGTCCAATTTGATGAGGACGGCAAAACCTTCTTCGGCGCCTTCGTGGTCAATTTCCCGTTCCTGCAACATGGTGCGGATTTTGTCCCGAAATTCGCCACGTTCGTGAATTTCAGCCGTGCCGTAAAAGCGGATGATGCCACCTGGATATTCCAGATCACCACCCTCGGCAGCAGCTTTGTTTGAGTACACGACCACCACCCGATTGTCGTTTTGAAGATTTTTGAGGGCTGATTTTTTCGAGCGCTCCCAATAGGCCAGATGGTCGTCATCATAAATGATCATGCTGCCCTTGGGGCTTATATTCGGTCCATCCTCGCCGACCGTACCGAGCATACAGACGCAATGGTCCAAATGTGCGCTGAAAATCAGGTCTTTGACTTGCTGGCTGAAGGCCATTTTAATTCCTCCCATAAAAAAATTTGGTTTCGTTTGAAGTATAATATAGTGCCTGTCGAATTCTGACCATAATTGATCTGATTTGCTACACTGGCAACCAATCTGAGTTTAGGGGGGATGGAAAAACAATGAGTAGTGATTGGGATAAGGAACGCAAACACGCCGTACTTTTACGGATGATGATTATCCGGCGGTTCGAGGAATGCCTCGTGCATTTGTTCGAAGAAGAAGAATTCATGGCGCACTACCATCTTTATATCGGCCAGGAAGCGACCGGCGTTGCGGTCATCGAAGCCCTTGGCCCCGATGACAAGCTTGCCACCACCCACCGCAATCACGGCCACGTCCTTGCCCGCGGCGCCGATCCTAAGCGCGCCCTCGCCGAAATCCTCTGCCGAGAAACCGGGTTGAACGGCGGTTACGGCGGCACTCTTCATCTCTCGGATCCGGACTTAGGCTTCCTTGCCACATCGTCCATTGTTGGCGGTTGCATCAGCCTGGCCACAGGCGGCGGGTTCGCGCTTAAGAACGATGGTGGAAACGCGGTATCGGTCGCCTTCTTCGGCGATGGATCGTTAGAAGAGGGCATATCTTACGAATCATTAAATTTGGCGGCCTTGTGGTCCTTGCCGGTGGTCTATATCTGCGAGAACAATAACGAAGGCGCGGTTGGTTCCATCGGCGGCGGTTTTCCGGCGGCGGTGTCCGCGGTCACGGATTTGACCAAAATACCGGCCACTTTTGGCATCCCGGTCGAGACGGTTGACGGCCGCGATGTCGACGCAGTGTTTGAAGCCGCGGCGCGTGCCGTTGAAAGATGCCGCCAAGGAAACGGGCCGGCGTTCGTACATGCGGTAACCGAACGCTGGGAGGGCAGTAAACCTTTGTGGCCCGAACTGCCGATGGGCGATACCGACATAACCATGGTCTGGGATGAAAGCCGCCATGCAGGTGCCTTTGAAGATTGGTATCGGAGCCACGATCCGATCTTTCTCTATGCCCGCCAATTGTTGGCGGACGGTGACGCGACCGAAAGCGACATTTCAGAATTAGACCGGCAAGCGATTGCGACCATTACCGAAGCCCGCGCC
The DNA here is from genome assembly GCA_013204125.1 of Rhodospirillales bacterium. GTDB lineage: Bacteria > Pseudomonadota > Alphaproteobacteria > Rhodospirillales > UBA2165 > JABMOP01. The sequence goes on from JABMOP010000297.1 coordinate 5,722, forward strand.
TGGGCCCTGGAAAGTCCGCCGACGCCAGCCGCAACGGCGCTCGACAATATCTTTGTTTCGGATGCGAGGGTATAAGTTATGGCACTGAAAAATTACTGCGATGCGATGGCCGACGTCTTCCGCACCTGTTTCGCCGAAGACCCGCATTTCACCCTAATGGGTAACGAGGTATTCGGCATCGGCCCGCAGCGTCACCAGTTTGAACCTTTGCAGGCGGAATTTGCCGATCGCATATATTACCCGCCCATATCCGAAGCGGCCTATACCGCGCTGGCTGCCGGCGCCGCCATGTGCGGCCACCGCACGTTCCTTCATATCGGTGTGGCCAGCTTCGCCTATCCGGCAATCTCGTCGATCGCCAACGAAATTGCGACCGCATATTTTTCGTCCGGCGGCAGAATAAAAGTGCCCCTGGTCATTCACTTGAATCACGGCATCGTTATGGGCACCGGATCGCAACATTCCGAAAGCCCGCAACCGATGTTTTGGAATACGCCGGGCATCGAGCTGGTGTTGCCGTCGAGCGCTTCCGAAGCAAAGGGCCTGATGCGAACGGCGATCAAAAGCGATAATCCAACCGTGATCTTCACGCACGGGCTTCTCTACGGCACGGAAGACGAAGTTCCGGACGACGATTATACCATTCCCTTCGGCGTCGCCGACATCAAACGGGAAGGCAGCGATGTGACCCTGGTGGCGACCTCGCTTACCGTTTCCGTGGCGATGGAAGCCGCCGAGCAGCTGGCCGGAGACGGGATTGACGTCGAAGTGATTGATCCACGCACCTTGGTGCCGCTCGACAAAAAAGCGATCCTCAAATCCGTTGCCAAGACCGGGCGCTTGGTTATCGCCGACGAGACGCGCCTCAGTTGCGGCGTCGCATCTGAAATTTCCGCCATCGTCGCCGAAGAAGGGTTCGAGCATTTGAAAGCACCGATCATCAGAATGGCACGCCCCGACGCACCGGTATCGGCGGCGCCGGCGCACGAAGCCCGCGTCAAACCGACCCCCGACAAGATCATTGCCGCGGTGCGGAAGGTTCTGAATTAAGGAAAGAATGGGCGTTGCCGGATTAAACCGGCAACGCCCGCTAGATTGGATTACGAGATCGGATTAATTGAACGCCTGGCTGCGGTAATAAGCGATCGCGGCATCTCCATCGACACCTTTGGCGGCTGCCGCTTTGACCCAGGTATCACGCATGGGTTGGAGCCGCTCCTTCAACTGGGCCATCAATTCAGGCGATGCCGTCTTAATGCTGACGCCCTCCTTATTCATCTCAGCGAACGATCCATTGGTGAAGCTATCGAACGCGCGGCCGCCATAGGCCGATAATTTATCGCCGGCGATGCCTTCGATTGCTTTTTGATCGGCGACACTCAGCCCATCCCATTTCTTGCCGTTTACAAAGACGGCGAATGTGATGGTGCCAAGCGATCCCGGAACTTTCGTCACATACTTCAAGAAACGGATGATCTTGAAAGCACGAGGCGCGTGCATGCCGTCTAACAAACCATCGACGACGCCCTTCGAGACGTATTCAAAGATTTTCGGCCCCGACGTGACGACCGGGTTACCACCCAGAAGATTAAGAACCTCGGTCGCTTCGCCGGCGGAGGCCCTGATCTTGAGCCCCTTGAAATCGTCAACGGTTTTAATCTCGCGCTTTGAGTTGGCGATATGGCTGCCGTTATGGGTAAGGAAGGCAATCAGCTTCATACCCTTGAATTCACCGGCTTTATCGAAAAATTTATTTTGCGTCCGCCAAATAGCCATGCTCGCCTTCTCGGAGCTCGGAACCATAAAGGGAAGATGCGCGAGGGCCGGAAGTTTGATCCGGTTACGATACCAGCCGGTATAGGACACAGCGACGTCGGAAATACCGGATTCTACGGCTTCCCACTGTTTGCTCGACGCCGAAAGCTTGGACGCCGGAAACAAAATTTTGACCCGGCCATTGGTTACACTGTCGACATCGGACTGCAGTTTGTCCATGAGCCCGGTCTTGATCGGGTGCTTGTTGGGTATCCAAACATCCAGCATTAACTTTGTCTGGGCCGCCGCCGGTCCGGCGACCGCCATGATCGCAACGCCGCCCAGCAGAGAAAAGAGTATTGATTTTTTCACTTTAACCTCCTTGATAAACGGAATTTATTATATTTCGAATTTATTCTCATTGAAAATTATGATTGTACAAATTCCCAATGGGATTTTAGGATAACATGACGCCAGCTATCTTTATAGCCTATATTTCCAAGTCGCAATTTGATAGGTTAAGCCGTTGGATCGGGGGATTAATTGAACGAAGATAATGCCGCCGTAACGGAGTGGAATAACTCTCCTCTCCTGGTCAAGGCTCTTTCCATCATTGTCGCCGTGCTGATGTTCGCGATGATGGCATTGACTTTTATCGATGTGATTGGCCGTTACGTATTTGGGATACCAATCCCAGGCGGCTTCGAAATTATCGAATTCGTCATGAGTACGATGATTTTTTCGGCCATTCCGGTTGTCTCCTATAACAACAGCCACATCACGGTTGGCCTTTTCGATGGCTTCTTTCGCGGCGGCGTACGCCGGGTTCAGCAGACATTCGTTCTGGTGTTCTCAACGGGGATGGTCGGTTTCATGGGCTGGCGCTTGTGGGCGGAAGCCATGAGGGACTTAGAATCTGGAAAAGTCGGTCAGCAGCTTGACGTGCAGGTGGCGCCTGTCATTTTCGGCTTGTCGGGGTTGTCCTACCTCGCCTGCCTTTTGCTTGCACTCCTCACGGTTAACTATCTTCGGACCGGCATTGAGCCGGTAGCAAGCGGCTCTTTGGACTAAATTTGGATCAACGTATCTCATGACAGCATCACTTATCGGCGTCGCCGCGCTCTTAATTCTCTTGTTCGCCGGCGCGCCATTAGGATTTTCCATGATGGCGGTCGGCTTTGTCGGTTATGGGCTGATCCGCGGCTGGGAACCGGCTTTGGCCATGGTGCCCCAGCAAACCCTCGATCTAGCGCTGAATTTTGGATTTTCCGTATTTCCGCTGTTTATTTTGATGCGGGTGTTCGTCGCCAGATCGGGAATGTCGGAAGATTTATACGACGCTTGTTATAAATGGCTCGGCCATTTCAGGGGCGGGCTGGCCCTGGCCACCGTCGCCGCCTGCGGCGGTTTCGCATCCATTTCGGGCTCGTCCCTGGCCACCGCCGCAACTATGGCCAAGGTTGCCGTCCCCGCCATGCGCAAATTCAACTATACAGACTCGTTCGCCATCGGCACGGTTGCCGCCGGCGGTACGCTCGGCATGCTCATCCCACCCTCGACGGCTATGATCGTCTACGGCATCC
>JABMOP010000298.1 GCA_013204125.1 Rhodospirillales bacterium
AGGGAGCCAAGGCAGCCAAGCCCGATGCATTCGTTGCCTGGTCCTATCCGCCCGATACTTTTGGTCTTGCCGAACAGGCGAAGATCGAAGGCCTGAACGTCAAAGCCTATTATTCCGCAGTGGCGACGGCGTTCCCCGGCTTCATCGGTAAATTCGGCAAATCCGCCGAAGGCATCCTTGGCGCCGGCGGCATCAAGGATTCGCCTGCACTCCGGTCATTCTACACGCGGCTGAAAAAAGTCACCGGCGTCGATGGCGATTTTTGGGGCAACCCGGTCTATTACTCGATGCTTCAGGTCATCACGCAGTCCATCGAAGCCGTCGGCTCCATGGACCGCAAGGCCATTACTAAGCACATGAAAACCCACACGTTCAAAACGCTGATTGGCGAGTTGGACGTGCGCAACCAGAAAATGAACTGGGTGTGGACGGTCGGCCAGTGGCAGGACGGTGTTTTCAATGCCGTCGCCGGTGTCGGCGTCACGGGCGGCGAACCGGTAAGACTTAAGAAAGGCTGGTAAGCCAAACCATATTTCACCCGGCGCCGGACCGTATCCGGCGCCGGGTGATTTCTATTTTCTTAACGTACCGGTTCCCGCGCTATGGAAATTATCATTATCGGCATCTTGCTGGGTGGCACCTATGCCTTGATGGCAATGGGGCTACAACTGCAATACGGCGTCGCCCGCATCATGAACCTCGCCAATGGTGAGCTTCTGATCGCCGGCGCATTCAGCACTTTTTGGTTTTTCACCGGCACCCATTTGAGCCCTTTTTGGGCCTTGGTCGTTATCGTGCCGGTCGCTTTTGTGGTCAACTGGCTGATTTACAGAATCCTGCTGCTGCCGCTGGTCAAGCGCGCCAAGAGCCAGGGCCAGTTGGAAGTCGATAGCATCCTCGCCACCTTCGGCATCAGTTTCATATTCATCGGTATTTTACTGGCCTTATTCGGCGGCGATTACTTAAGCTATTCCTACCTCGCCGAAGCCTATGTCATATTCGGCGAAAATTACGGCCTCAACCGGATCGCCGCCTTTCTCGGCGCAGCGATTTTATGTGTCGGCTTCTATATCTGGCTGATCCGCACCCGCGCCGGCCTGACTTTACGCGCCATTGCGGTCAACCCATCGGCGGCCGGACTGGTCAGCATTAACGTTACCAACGCCTCGGCGTTTGCATTTGCGCTCGGCGGGTCCGTCACCGCCGCCGCCGGCATGATGCTGAGTATGTTCCTCACATTCGATGCGTCCTTGGGCGTCATCTTCACCTTGAAAGCGCTGATCATTGTCATCATGGGCGGGGTCAGCGACATCCGCGGGACCATCGTCGCCGCCTTCGCCTTAGGCATGACCGAAACCGCCGTCGCCGTGCTGATCGATCCGGGCCTGACCTTGGCGGCGTCCTATATCTTGTTTCTCATCATCTTGTTGGTACGGCCCGAAGGAATATTCGGGAGGCGCACCGCATGAGCCGCAAAGAAATGCGCGTCTTAGGGATAAGCTGCGTAATCGCCATCTTGGCGGCGTTGTTGCCGTTTGCCGGCTCCGGTTATTTGATGTCCATTTCTCTGTCTATCATCATGTACGCGGTCCTCGCCACGTCGTGGGCGCTGTTTTCGGGTCCGACCAATTATATATCCCTGGCCTCCGCTGCATTTTTCGGCGTCGGTATGTATGTGGTCGCGGGCGGCATAGACATCATGCCCTATTGGGTCTTGGTCATTCTAGCAGGGGTGGCGGGCGCTATCTTGGCGGCCTTTGTCGGGCTGGCGACGCTTCGGATTTCCGGCGTTTATTTCGTGATTTTCACCCTCGGCCTGGCCGAACTGGTGCGCCAGATCGTGGTCTGGGGACAGGCGACGATGGGCACCCAAGCCGGCCTTTATGTGCTGACCGATTTAACCGAAAATATGCTCTATTGGCTGCTGCTGGGCTTGGCGATCATCGTTTATTTAATCGGCTGGTGGATCGGCCGCTCCAGGCTCGGCTTTGCGCTCCGCATTATCGGCAATGACGAAACCGTGGCCCTTCATTCCGGCATCAACACGGCGCGCGCCAAGGTCGTGTTGTTTGTTATTTCCAGCACCTTTGCTGCGCTCACCGGCGCCCTAATTGCGCCGCGTTGGAGTTATGTCGAGCCCACCATCGCCTTTAGCCCGTTCATTTCCTTCCAAGTGGTCATCATGGCATTGCTCGGCGGCGTGCACAGGCTTTGGGGGCCGCTGGTCGGTGTTATTCCGTTCACCCTTTTGTGGGAGCTGATAAATTCTCATTTCCCGACCCAGACCACATTGCTGCTCGGCCTTGCCTTCCTGCTGATCGTTTATTTTATTCCGCACGGCATTGTCGGGCTGATCGAAGATCTCAATCGGCGAAGGAAGCGCGGCAATGGATAGCCTCGTCCGCACCGTGACCGCTTTGTCGGTCCGCAACGTGACCCGCACCTTCGGCGGCCTTGTCGCCGTTGACGATATTTCTTTCGATCTGGCGGAGAACGAGGTTCTCGGGCTGATCGGTCCCAACGGGTCCGGCAAAACAACGATGATGAATTTGATTTCCGGCGCCTTGCAACCGAACAGCGGTGAAATCCGCCTTTACCGCGACGACATCACCCGGTCGCGGGCAAATGCCATTGCGCGCCTTGGCATCGCGCGCACTTTTCAAATCGTCCGCATGTTGCCGAGCCTTAGCGTGTTGGAAAATGTCGCCGCCGGCGGCGTCTTCGGCCATGACCGGCATTGGGGCCGGGAATTGAACAACCGCGCCTTCGAAGTGCTCCACCGGGTTGGGCTCGAAGGCGCGGAAAACAATCCGATATCAACCCTCACCTATATCGATCAAAAACGCCTGGAATTGGCGCGGGCGCTGATTTCCAATCCGCGCGTTATCTTGCTCGACGAATGGCTGGCCGGATTAAACCCAACCGAATTGCAGACCGGCATCGCGCTGATAGAAGAATTGCGCACCGAAGGCCGCACCGTTGTCATTGTCGAACATGTGATGGATGCCATTCGTTCGCTCTGTGACCGCTGCGTGGTTATGAACTCGGGCGCCAAGATCGCCGAAGGCACACCCGCCGAAGTGCTCGCCGATGCCGGTGTGATTACCGCCTATCTCGGAGACGACGATGCTTGAAACCGAGAATGTTTCGGTCTTCTACGGCCGCCACCACGCCCTGGAAAAAGCCTCGATCAAGGTCGATCGGGGCGAGATCGTGGTCATGCTCGGCGCCAACGGGGCCGGCAAAAGCACGTTTTTACGCGCCATTGCCGGGGTCACACCGGCCATGGAAGGCAGCGTTGTCCGCATGGACGGCGACGACATCACCCACCGCCCGCCTTACGAAATTGTCGAAGCGGGGATTGCCTTGGTACCGGAAGACCGCGGCATTTTTGCTGATTTGACGGTTGAGGAAAATTTATTCCTTGGCGCCAACCCCAAACGGGCGCGGGCCTACGAAGCGGAAAATCTGGATAAAGTCTTCAGCCTGTTTCCAAAGCTTGCCGAACGCCGCACCCAAGCCGTCCACACAATGAGCGGCGGCGAGCGGCAAATGGTCGCCATCGGCCGCGCCATGATGTCGCATCCGACGATTTTGATGCTGGATGAACCATCACTTGGCCTATCGCCGCTATTGTCGAAAGAATTGTTCCAATCGCTGACCGTCATCAAGGATACCGGGGTTGGTATTTTCCTGGTCGAACAGAACGCCAAGCAAAGCCTGGCCATCGCCGACCGCGGCTATCTTTTGGACAATGGACATATCACCGGCGCCGATACGGCCCACGCGCTGGCCAATGATCAGCAGGTCATAAAGGCCTATCTGGGCGGCGCAGAAGCCAAAGCCACCACCGGCGCCCCGGCCGCCTTTCCAACCGAAGATAGGGCGGCCGGTATCGACAGCCCGCACGCCATCACCGCCGGCAACCGGGCAGGACTGCGCCAACGCACCAATGACATTATTCCGTTCAGTATTTCAGAATTGGTCGATGGCGCGTCTGCCGTCCAATCGGCGCATTTCAATTCGGGCCGGGTCGAGGGGGTCGGAGCGCCCCCACCGCCAACCAACGGCGGCAGCCACAAAAGCCAGCCAAGCGCGCCTCTGGACACCGGAAGTTCCGTAGGCAGAAGCAGTGAATTGCAGCAAATGTTGGCGGAAATGGAAGCAGCCGCCGCCAACGCGTTAAATCCAAGGGGCGGGGAAACCAGTTAAGGACCCGGTATCGGCGCGATCCGGGATGAGAGAGGATGAGATGAATAAAGTATTTGAAGGAATGTATGTCGGCGGCCAATGGTCATCCACGGGCAAAACCTTTCCCGATATAAATCCTTCCGATGGTTCGGTTTGGGGTGATGCCCCGGACGGCGGGCGCATGGAAGCCCGCAATGCAATTAACGCGGCGCATGCTGCCTTTGGTGAATGGTCTTCGCTGCAATTCAACGAGCGCGCTCATTACATGATGAAAATCGCGCAAGTGTTCGAGAAACGCCAAGCCGACATCACCGCCGCCCTTCAAGGCGAAGGTGGCGGCTGGTTCGGCAAAGGCATGTTCGAAGCATCTTACGCGCCGGAAGTCTTTTATGCGGCGGCAGCCTCCAACTACGCCGCCATCGGCGAAATCATTCCTTCGGAATTTGGCAAGCTGTCGATGGCCGTGCGCCGCCCGATGGGCGTCATTTCGGTTATCAGCCCATGGAATTTCCCGGTCGTGCTGACCAGCCGCGGCATCGCCTTCGCCATCGCCGCCGGCAACACGCTTGTCTTGAAACCATCGGAAGAAACCCCCTATTGCGGCGGCCTTCTCTTCGCCGAAATTTTCGAAGAAGCGGGCATCCCGGACGGCGTTTTAAACGTCGTCACCTGTTCCAGAGATAACGTCGCAGAAGTCGGCGAAGAATTGATCGAAAACCCCTTGGTCAAAGGAATTTCGTTCACCGGATCAACCGCGGTCGGTCGCCAGATCGGCGCCCGCGCCGGCGCTCATTTGAAAAAATGTTGTTTGGAGCTGGGCGGCAAGGACAGCTTGATTGTCTGCGACGATGCGGATATGGACCGCGCCACCGGCGCCGCCAATTTCGGCAGCTTCATGCATCAGGGTCAAATATGCATGTCGGTCGAAAAAGTATTGGTGCAGGACACAATTTTCGATGAATTTTTGAAACAGTTCATCGAACGGGCGTCCAAATTAAAAGTCGGCGACACGACCAAAGACAACTCGCACATCATCGGCCCGCTGATTAACGACAAACAAGCGGCCAGGGTCAAAGGCCATATAGACGACGCCGTAGCAAAAGGCGCCAAGATTGTGCTCGGCGGCGGCGTTAACGGACGTTTCGTCGAGCCGACGCTTTTGGTAGGCGTGACGCCGGACATGAAAGTCTATCAGGAAGAAACCTTCGGCCCTGTGGTGCCGGTGATCCCGTTCAAAACCGATGAAGAAGCCATCAAAATCGCCAACGATTCCGAATACGGCCTATCGGCGGGGGTAATCACCAGGGATGAACACCGGGGCCTCAATATCGCCAGGCAATTGGAAACCGGCATGTGCCACATCAATTGCTCTTCGGTTAATGACGAGCCGCACGCGCCGTTCGGCGGATCCAAGGCTTCGGGCATGGGCCGCCACGGCGGGCGCTGGGCGACAGATACATTTACCGAGACACGCTGGATCACGTTGGATCGCGGCGGCCGCGGTTTTCCACCAGGATTTTAAAGACCAAGAAACGAAACAAGCGAAATTGATGAAACAGCCGCAGCACCATTTAAAGGAATATTTTTAGCTGCGGATAACTGAGATGAGGAAAAAGCCATGTCGAGTTTTACAGGTTGGGTGATTTTAGCTCTAGTCGTATTGGCAGTTCTAATTGTCCTTTGGGCACGCTTCTATAGGCGCGCGACGCGCGAAGTCAGTCTCATCAAGACCGGGATCGGCGGACGCAAGGTGATTATGGACGGCGGCTGCATCGTCATTCCTTATTTCCACGAAGTCTCCAGGGTCAATATGCAGACCCTCAAGCTGCACGTGGAACGCTCCGGCGAAGCGGCGCTGATTACCAAGGATCGCCTGCGCGTCGATGTGGGCATCGAATTCTATGTATCGGTCGCACCGGATAAGGACGGCATTTCACGGGCCGCCCAAACCCTCGGCAACCGGACCTTCGATGCGCAAAAGCTCGGCGAATTGATTGAAGGCAAATTGATTGATGCGGCGCGCGCCGTCGCGGCGCGCCAAACCATGGACGAATTGCACGAAAACCGGGGCGTCTTCGTCGCCGATGTGAAAGACAGCCTGATCGAAACTCTGTCGCATAATGGGCTCGATCTGGATTCGGTGTCCCTGACCACACTCGATCAGACGCCGTTCAAGAACCTGGATGAAAACAACGCCTTCAACGCCGTCGGGATGCGTAAATTGGCCGAAGTTGTCGCCAAGTCCAAAAAGGACCGCGCCGAGATTGATGCCGACGCCGACGTATCGGTGCGCCGCGCCGCGATGGAAGTATCCAAACAGAAACTCAGTATTGATCTGGAAGAACAAGAGGCGCAAATCGCCCAGGTGCAGCAGATCGAAAGCCTAAAAGCGGCGCAATTGGCCGAAGTTGCCCGGCGCAAGGCGGACGGCGAACGCGAAGCCGCGCAAGCCCGGATTACCATGGAGCAAAGCATCCGTGCGTCGGATATCGACCGGGAACGCACCATTCGCGAAGCCGAGATAAATAAAGACAAAGGCATTCGCGAGGCCGAAATTGCCCATGAATTAAACGTCGAAACCGCCAACCAAGACCGCCAAATCGCCTTGGCGGCAAAATCTCAGGAAACAAGCAGAGCCCGCACGCTGGCCGATCAGGTCATGGCAGAATCCGTGAAAGCGAGCGAAAATATTTCAACGGTCAAACGGATGGCTGAAAGTGAACGGCGCAAAGATATCGCTGTCCTCAGCGCCCAACAGGATGCGGAAATATCCAGCGTTCGTATTCGCACCGCGGCCAAGGCCGAACGCGCCGCCGCCGAAGATAAATCCGCTGCACTACTAGAAATGGCCAAAGGCCAAGCGGCTGCATCGAATATCCGATCCGAAGCCAAGAAAACGGAAATGCTTGCCGAAGCCGATGGCCAGCGCGCCTTGGTCGATGCCGAAAACCGGATCAGCGACCGCATCGTTGCCATGCGCATCGCCCGCAACCGGTTGGAAGCCTTGCCGAAAATCCTGGCCGAAATGGTCAAGCCGGCGGAAAAAATTGAGTCCATCAAAATCCATCACGTCACCGGCCTCGGCAATTTAAGGTCGGGTTCCGGATCGGATGCCGGTGCCGGCGATAAACCGGAAAAGCCTATCGTCAATCAGGCCATCGATTCCATTCTCGACATGGCCATCCAGCTTCCCGCCGTAAAGCGGATCGGCGAAGAGCTCGGATTCAGCGTCGCCGGTGGCATGGCCGAAGCCGCCGACGGAATGTTAAGAGCCACCGAAATTGGCCACACCGGGTCCGGCGACAACGATAAGGACTGATAGGAGACGGATATGGCCGATAAAAGCGATGAGGAATTTTTCAAAGAGCGCGGGTTTGGCCTTCGTATCGGCTATGGCAATAAGCCGGCGCTGATCATCATCGATATTATCAACGCCTTTTCGAACCCCGATATGCCGTTGGGCGCGCCGCTGGATGATCAGATCAAAGCCATCGGCCCGTTGTTGGATACCGCCCACGAACGGGACATCCCGGTTTTCTTCTCCACCGTTGCTTATGAATACGGCGATCTTCGCGATGCCGGTCTCTGGGGTCTGAAGATGAAGGGCACCGAAACCTTGATGGCCGGCACACCGAATGTCGAAGTGGATTCACGGCTGGAAGTGCGCCCTGCCGACACGCTCTTGAAGAAAAAATACGCGTCGTGCTTTTTCGGCACCGATCTGGGGTCGCAATTGTCGGCGCGCAATATCGATACGCTTATCGTCACCGGATGCACCACATCGGGCTGCGTGCGCGCAACGGCGGTCGATGCGGTGCAGTCGGGCTTCCGCCCCATCGTCGTGCGCCAAGCGGTCGGCGACCGATCAAAGGCGGCGCATGATCAGAGCCTTTTTGACCTCGACGCCAAATACGCCGATGTGGTCGAAGCCGAAGATGCGCTCAGTTATTTAAAAACTATTGGCGATAACAGCATCTGATTTAGGGGGCAAAATTTATGGAACTTGAGCGATCCGAATATTCGCCGATCATCGACCGGGCGCCCCTAAAACTTCCAAACAATGCCCGCGTGGCGCTTTGGGTCATTCCCAATATTGAACATTTTGTGATCGACAAGCCTTCGACTTCGATCACCACGGCGACCATCAACTGCGTTCCCGATGTGCTCAATTATGCGTGGCGCGATTTCGGTGTCCGCGTCGGCATCTGGCGGCTGATGGAGGTTATGGAAAAACACGGTATCAAGGGCACCGTTGCTTTGAATTCCGATGTCTGCCTCCACTATCCGCGCATCATCGAAGCCGGCAACGAATTGGGCTGGGAATGGATGGGCCACGGCCGCAACAATTCGGAAATGATAACCGGCCTCAACGAGGACGAAGAACGCGCCATCATCGGCGAAGTTTATTCGACCATCGCCAGCCATACCGGAACACCGCCCCGCGGCTGGCGCGGCCCGGCGCTGACCGAGACCTATAATACGCCCGATATTCTGGCCGAAACCGGGTTCGATTATGTCGGCGATTGGGTGAACGACGAACAGCCGCACGAATTGAAGGTCAAATCGGGCAAATTATTGTCCGTCCCCTACTCCATCGAAGTGAACGATATTCCAGCCTTCATCGACCGCGGGTGGAGCGCCGAACAGTTTTATCAAACCATCGTCGATCAGTTCGATGTGATGTATGAAGACGGCGCCACCAACCCCCGGGTCATGGCCATCGCCTTGCACCCGTTTTTGATCGGTCACGCCTTTCGCTCGAAATATCTGGATATGGCGTTCAAGCATATCACCAGCCACGATCAGGTCTGGTTGGCCACCGGCGCCGAGATCGCCGATTGCTACCGGGACGACAGCGAAACCGTCGGCGAATATAACGCCCGGATGGAAGGCGAAGCTGAAGCCAAGACCGCGGCAGCGAGTCAGGCGGAAAATAACACCGCGGCAGCGAGTCAGGCTGAAAATAAGTAGGGAATATGGCCATCAAAACCCGCGTTCTCATCGTCGGCGGCGGGCCGGTCGGCCTCGGCCTAGCGCTGGAACTTGGCCGCCTTGGCACCGAATGTATCCTCGCCGAACAATCGGACGGCGTCGTAAAACAGCCCAAATTGGGGCTCGTCAGCACGCGCACAATGGAATTTTGCCGGCGATGGGGCACCGCGCAAGAAATCCGCGATGTCTATCCGCCCGATTTTCCGGCGACCCAGTTATTCGTCACCAGCCTTTGCGGGTACGAATTGTCGCGCCAGGAATACCCAACTTTTTCTGAACTGCCGCCCTTGGAAACATCGCCAGAACGCCATCAACGCTGCACACAGATATATTTAGAGCCGATCCTCCGCCGCGCCGCCGAAGCGCACCCATCGGCGACCATTCGCCTCAACACCCGCATGACCAGTTTTCATCAGGACGAAAACGGCGTCATGGCCAATTGCGAAGACGTGAACAGCGGCGAAGTCATCACCATCGAAGCCGATTACATGGTCGGCTGCGACGGCGCCGCCAGCATTGTGCGGGGCGCGCTGGGCATCGAAATGGAAGGTAAATTGCTCAGCCATTCGATCAATGTCTTTTTCAAAATCCCGGAACTTTGGTCGCACCACGATAAAGGCAAGGCGGAACGCTATTTGCTGATCGGTAAAGACGGTACCTGGGGTAATTTCACCGCCATCGACGGCCGCGAATTATGGCGGCTGTCCATTGCCGGCGACGAAAACCAGGCGGATATGGATGAATTCGATGCGGACGCAGCGTTAGCCCGAGGGTTCGGCACCGATGATCTGGATTATGAAATTCTATCGGTGATGCCGTGGACGCGATTACAAATGGTCGCCAAGAGTTACCGCCGGAACCGGGTGTTCCTGGCCGGCGATGCGGTTCATTGTTTTTCCCCGACCGGCGGCTTCGGCGGCAATACAGGGGTTAGCGACGCCTTTAATCTAAGCTGGAAACTGGCGGCAGTTCTGGAGGGTTGGGGCGGGCCTAAATTGCTGGATAGTTATGAGCATGAACGCCGGCCCATCGCCTTTCGCAATACCGGCGAAGCGGCCAAAAATTTCCGCCGCCAGATGTCGGCAGGGGAAAACCCGAACTTATTGGACGACACCGACGAGGGCCGGCGCCAACGGGCCGAGGTCGGCGAATTGGTGCGTTCGGAAACCCAAAATGAATGGGAGACCCTGGGCGTTCAATTGGGATACCGTTATGAAGCATCGCCCATCGATATTGCCGATGGCACAGAAGCAACGCCGGATGAATTCAGAACCTACCTGCCGAGCGCCCGGCCGGGATCCCGCGCACCACACGCGTGGCTGGCCGAAGGGCACTCGACCCTAGATGAATTCGGCGATGGCTTTACGCTTCTGCGCTTCGATCAATCTCACTCCATCGACGGCCTTCAAAGCGCGGCGAAGGACAACAATGTGCCTTTGAAATGTGTTGATGTGAAAGACGAGAAAATCGGCGCTCTTTATGAAGCGCGCTTCGCCATCATCCGCCCGGACGGGCATGTGACCTGGCGCGGCGACGCGTTGCCCGATGATTGCGAAAATCTGATCGGCAAAATCAGCGGATTTGGAGTATAGTTAGGATAAATAAAATAAAATAAAGGGGAGACATCATGCATCTCGGATTTTTTATGATGCCGCTGCATCCGCCGACGCGGACGCTATCGGAAACTTTGGCCGAAAATACGGAAAAATCGATTTTGGCCGACAAGCTTGGCTATGAAGAGCTGTGGATGGGGGAACATTTTACGGCGACGACCGAACCGTTCCCGGCGCCGATGATGTTCATGGCCAATCTCATCACCCAGACCAAGAACATCAAATTCGGCACCGGCGTCATTAATCTGCCGAACCACCATCCGGCGATTGTCGCCGGCGAAGTGGCCCAATTCGATCACATGACCGGCGGCAGGATGCTGCTCGGCATCGGGCCGGGCGGGCTCATCTCCGATTTCGAATTGTTTGATAATATGGACGGCGAAATCCGCGCGCGAAAATTTGCCGAATGCATCGATTTTATTCAAGCCATCTGGGCCGGCGATCCGCCCTATGATTTGCAGGGTGAATTTTGGAACGTGAAGATCAAGGACGGCATCATCGACGAGCTTGGCATCGGCCATTTGCCCAAACCGTTGCAACAACCGCATCCGCCGATTTCCCTTTCTCTGGCCAGCCCGAATTCCGCGTCGGCCAAGCTTGCGGCGGAACGGGATTGGACCATCATTTCGGCCAATATCAGCCCCACTTATTCGGTGAAATCTCATTGGGATATATACGCCGAAACCCGCCGGGGAATGGGCCACGCCGTGACCGGCGCCGATTGGCGCGTGGCACGTAATCTTTTGGTGGCGCCATCCGAAGAAGACGCCAAAGCACGGGTGTTCTCCGACTTATCCTCCCACCGCTATTACTTCACCTATATGCACGGGGTTTTTTC